>NZ_CATNLY010000054.1 GCF_950100655.1 Pleomorphomonas sp. T1.2MG-36 | reverse complement strand
GGGCGCGGTTGGTGTCGTTGGGTCGGGAGGCAGGGTGGCCGTGACGGCGGGAGGGTGACGCACCGGCGGCAATGAGCGTGCCGAGGAGGTACCGACCGCCAGCGTCGATCTCTGACGATCATGCGGCGAAGCCCCCAGGCGGCCTCTCTTTTGGGCTGGTCTGGCGCCGGCCCGGCCTTGGCCTGCAACGGCTCCGCCGACCTTCTTCCCCTGACCGCGAGCGGTCATTCCTCGCGAACCAACAAGCTCGGCTGCCGCCGTCCTGCGCTGCCGCTACGGCCCCCAAGGGGTGCAGCCGTCCGGTCCGGCGCCTCTCGACCGCCATCGAGGTCGCATCGGGCGGCTTCGGGCAACTCTCAGGAGATACGACAATGGCTCAGATCGGCACCTTCACCCGCGACGACAACGGCGCTTTTGCCGGCACGATCAAGACCCTCACCCTAAACGTCAAGGCCACCATCAAGCCCTGCGACCGCGACAACGACAAGGCGCCCGACTATCGCGTCACCGCCAACGGCGTCGAGTTCGGAGCCGGCTGGAGCCGGACCGCCCGCGAGACGGGCGCCGAATACCTCTCGCTCAAGCTCGACGATCCGTCCTTCACCGCCCCGGTCTACGCCTCCCTCGTTCAGGGCGACAAGGGCGAGCACAGGCTCATCTGGTCACGATGACTGGCCAACGGCGCTCCGCTCACGGCGGGGCGCCCGCCTTCCAAGCCCCGAAATTATGCGGAGCAGAACCCGCCGGAACCGGCGGAAAACCAAGCCTTACAGGCCAACACTCCACATAATCCCGCTCTCCGCATAATCAACATTGCCGGCTGCGTAGATGCGGTAGTGCGGCCCCTTGTCCGAAGGGTTGTCGACGCGCTGGAAGCGGGCCTTGACGTTGAGCGTCAGCGTGCGGATCGAACCGGTGAAGCCGTTGTCGGAGGCGGTGAAAGAACCGATGGTCGCCATGATGGTGTTCCTTTTCGCGTGTCTCGGGCCGCTCCCTTCGCGGCCTCGATGGCAGTCAAAAAGACCGGGGACGATCGAACCGCACTCGTCAGAGCCGGAACGCATGTGGAGGGCGGACGGACAAAGCTTTCTTGTCCCGCGAGGAATGCGAACCTGTGAGCAGGGGAAGAAAGTTTTGGACGAGCCGTTGCGGGAAGACGATCGAGGCGAAGCCGTGCTCCGGTCAGACATGCCATATCGAGCCCGCTGAAGCGTCGGCCAGCAGACGAGAAAGGAACAGAATGCGTCAAAGGCAATTCGGCATTGCTTCCGCCGTCGAGGCTCACATTGAAGCGCTGCTCCTCAAGCGAACAAACGTCCGATAGCCCGACCGCATGGGCATTCATATGGGCGCGCGATCAAACGTCGCGGTAGCCGGCAGAGAGACGACATCCGCCAGAAGGCCGGACACACAAGGAAGGGACCGAGGTTCAAAGACGCGTGCACCGGGCTCCGAGGAAGGCAGATTCACAGCGCGCAGCGGGGTCAGGCGAGGCCATACCAGGTTCCCCGCCCGGCGCCATGTTGCGACAGATGACCATGTTCCGTCAGCACTCTTATGTGGTCCTTCACCGTGTTCCTGCTCGCGCCCGTTATCCGTGTTGCTTCCATGACAGTCACCCTCCCTCGCTCCCGCGCTAGCTCAAGAATCGCGATCGAAAGCTCCGGCAAATCACCGAGAACGATTCGCTCGCGCTCGATCTTGTGTTCAAGCCGCCGTTTCTGAAGCTGAAGGCTGCGCAGGAAGAACTCGAGCCAGGGGTTCCAATCCGGCTGGGCGCTGCGGATGGTACCCTGTGTGCGGCGAAGGGCGAGGTAGTAGCCTTCCTTGTTCTGCTCAATGACGCTTTCCAATGAACTGTACGGCACATAGGCGTAGCCAGCACGCAGAAGCAGGAGAGTTGTCAAGACCCGGGACAGGCGTCCATTGCCATCCTGAAACGGATGGATCTCAAGAAAGACGACGATGAATACGGCGACCATCAACAGCGGATGTAGAGCTTTATCAATCTCGCGGGCATGCACCCAATCAACAAGCTCACTCATCAACCGCGGGGTATCGAAGGGTGACGCCGTGGCAAATACAATGCCAAGGCTCTGGCCTCTTTCATCGAACGCTTCGACATGGTTGGCCAGCGACTTCCATTCGCCACGATGACGCTCATCTTTGGATGAGTGAATCAGAAGGTCGCGATGAAGCTGGCGGATATGGTTCTCTGTCGGCGGGACCACGTCGTAGGCCGAAAATACCGTCTCCATGACTTCGGCATAGCCAGCGACTTCCTGCTCGTCGCGCGTGACAAAGGAACCGATTTTCAGGTTAGAGAGCAACTTCTCAACGTCACGATCACTCAGCTTCGCCCCTTCGATGCGAGTTGACGATCCGATACTTTCGATCGTGGCTACACGGCGCAGGCTCGACAACCGGTCGGGCGCGATACGACCAAGCGCTCGCCAAGCACCCTTGAACTCATCGATCTCCGCTATCAGGGACAGAATGTCCGCCGTGATCCGCACGGTCGATGTGTCAAAGACCATCATCCATTATTCCATCCATTTCCATCCAAATACCTGTAGCGCCTCCCTCACCCATTTGTCCATCCATTTCCATCCGATAAGGTTCGCTGCCGTCATAGAAGAAGACAGAGAGTGCACAACGGACCTGAGGAGTCGCAGAAAACGTCACGCCGCATACTGCTCTTCCGTCATCTCCCCCTGCAGGCCATGCAGATAGGCAACGGCACTCTGGGCTTGCGCCGCCGCCGAGAAGATCGCCCGTCGGTCATCGCCGAGCACCTTCAGCCAGGACTGAAGGTAAGCCGCATGATCCGGGCGAGGTTCCAGTTCCGGCACGATGCCGAGATCGGCGCAGAGAAAACAGCTTCCAAGCTCGGCGATCAGCTCCTCGCGCGCCCGCTCGCTCCGGTCCTTGGCATAGCGGCTGAGATCACGGTTGACCCGATGGTGCGCCGCAGTCCAGTGGACGGCCTCATGGCTGAGGGTCGCCACGAAAGAGTCAGCGTCACGGAAGGCCGGCAGCGGCGGCATCTGAATGTGGTCCGTTGCCGGGGCATAGAAGGCCCTATCCCCGCCATAGCGGATGTCGGCTTTGGTCTGAGCAAAAAAGCGATCCGCGCGCTCGCAGCCGCGCATCGGCTCGGCGACGGGCTCGGCCTCTCGGGTGTAGAAATGCTCGGGCAACCCATCGACCTGAGCGACGTTGAAGACCGAATAGGCCTTCAGGAACGGAATCTCCCGGTCGATCTCTTCGCCGCCCGCGCCAAGCTCGGTCTTGGTGAAGCGACTGGCAAAGACGACGGTCGCGCCCACCTCGCCTTTCCGCACGGCACCGCCGAGTTCGAGCGCTTGGCGAAACGTCATCCACATCGGCATGGTGAAGCCGCGCGCCACCGCCTCCGACCACAGCAACAGCACATTCATGCCGGAATAGGGCATTCCATTGTGCCGCAGAGGGCGCGTGACCCGGCCCACAACATTGCTGGCCTTCCACGGCTGCATCCACGGCCGCACGCCGCGCTCAAGGTCCGCGACAATCCTGGTGGTGATCCGAGTGTAGATGTCGCCGCGCGGTTGGTCCTTCTGTCCACTCATTTCCTGGTCCCTTCATCATTTTTCCGGGGCTCCGCGTCCATCGCGGCCCTGCCACGAGGCGCGTTGGACGCCGGAGCGATCAGGGGAGCGGCGCACCCGCAGTCGCCCTTGTCGAAAGTGTAGAACCAGGTTGACGGGCCGGACCGAAGCGGAGGACGGCGAAAGCCGTTGCGCCGTACCCCGGCTCCGGCACAACAAGCGCCGGACGGGGCTGCGATGAACCGGTCTCAAGACCGTTTTCGGCCGCGACCAAAGGTCGTGCCGACGCAAAAGAGCCGGAAACGCCAAGCGTTCCGACTCAATACGGGGATGGTAAAAGTCGGAGGCGGGACCTTTCGGCCTCGCCCAGATGTCGGGAGCTTCAGCCGAAGACGGCCATCTGCACTGCGGCCGCCTTGCGGTCCAGTGTCGGCGCGGACGGATCGGCCGGGCGCTCGAAAGGCTTCCAGCGCTCGCCGACCACTTGCTCGTAGGCGGCAACCGCACCCTCGGCCGCCATGCGCAGAGCGTGCGCCTGTAGACCCATGTCGGCAGCGAATTCCCGTTTGCGCTGGGCAGGACCATCAAAGCCGACGGGACCGTCGACGTCTTCGTCGCGGGCGTCGCAGGCCGCCTTGGCGGTTGCATCGCGCGCCTCGGTGACAGCGCGGGAATAGAACTGACCGGCACCATGGGCCGAGCCGACATAGGCGCCGACGATCCGCTGCAGATGGATCTGCATGGCGCGCTCCTTGAGACCCTCGGAGAGCGCCGACGCCGTTTCGGCGATCAGCTGCAAGTGGGTGTCGCGGATGCCATCGCTGTCGAGAAGGGGAAGGCCGAAACTCGAGGAGATGCGTGCGGCCTGGGTGGTGTCGGGACAGGCGAGGCGGACCATTTCGAGGGTGGTTCCCTTGTGGAGCGGAACGACCTTGGAAGCGGGGCGGGAGGCGGTTGCGGGCTTGGCCATTTTGGAAAACTCCTGTCTTTGAGGCTCCTCGGGATCTTGACCGGCCCCTGCCGGCTGCCCCTCGGTGCGGTCAAAAAGAACCGTCGCGAGGACGGTCGTTTTCAGAGGTTCCGGTCCTGCGCGGCGAGCGAAGCGGGCTTGCGAGGGGCGAGGTTGGCCAAAGCCAGCCTCAGGCGCCTGAGCGGGTTCGCTTTGCGAGCGAGCTGGACTGGACCGCAACGCGGCGCCACGCGACCTTGAAACGACCGGCCGACGGTTCAAGACCGCCCGAAACCGAGGGGTTGCCCGGCAGGGGGGCTCAATGTCCAGATGCCCAAACAGGAGACTGGGAAAAGCCCAAGATCGCCCGCCCGGAGGCACGACCGGTGACATCCAAAGCGAAGGGACCAACCCGAGTACGCTCGCCCTCCACGTTCAACACCAGCTCCCGCCAGGTCCGCCCCTCATGCCGCCCTCCCCTGCTCCGCACACAAGGCCGGCACCTCAAACGGACACGCCGCCAGAAACCTTCCGGCGGCGCGGGTTCGTTCGGAGAAAGGGAACTGGAGCGGCCGGATTACTCCGCAGCGACCGACCAAGGCTCGTCAGCCAGCTCGTCCGTCAATTCGTCATCAGCGGAGCCAACGTCTCCGTCGATGCTCTCCGGGGAACCGAGCGCCCCACCCGAGGGAACGACATCGCTCTCGTCCTCATGGGGCATGTCACGGAAGCTGCCGTCGGATGGTCCGCGCCAACCGGCGATCTCCGCCGCGCCGACCGCGAACAACGCCGATGGGTGAACGAAGCGATCGCTCTTGAAATGGTCGACCAGCGCGGCACGCGTCTCCCGGACTTTGGCGCGCGGCAGAACCGGCGTCTCCTGGCAGCACCGTTCCAGCGCGGGACGCGACAGGCAGGCGAGGAAGTCCTCGGTCCCCATGTTGGGCAGAAAGCGGTCAGCTCCGATGGCCTGACCGGCAAGGCGGGCGACAAGACCGCTGTTGGTGCGGTTCTCGCGTACCGAGAACACGTCGATCAGCGCCGAACGGGCAGCGACACGCAAGGTGCCCGGTTCAGGATCGAGCCCACCATCCTCCCCAACCAATCGGGCCGCGTGCCGCCTCATGCGGGCAAAGCCATAGACACCGTCGGAGGCGCCCGACTGCACTGACACATTGGTGCCGGCGAGCGCCAGCACCAGGAGAGCCATCAGCGTGTCGTCCTCGATGGGAGCGCGGGCAAGCGCTTCGTGCAGCGCATTGGTGCGCAGGTCGCCGATCATCTCGACGCCTTTGCGCGTCACGTCGGGACGCGACCTAGTGGCAACATGCTCGTCGGCCCCGATCCCCGAATCCGAGGTCCCGTTCGCCTGGCCCTTGGCCTTCTTCGGCTCCGCTATCCGGAAATATGTTGTCTGCACCTTGCCGTCGCGGTCGATGTAGAGCGCGGCACGGTCGCCCTTGCCGGGCTTGCCATAAACGCGCTCGGCCTTGAGCGGCAGCGATGCCTGACCGTAATTGTTCACCTCGGCGACCAGACCGCCTTTCGGCAGGTTGGCCGTCATCCACTCCTGCTGAGCGCCGAGGAAGGCCTCGACATTGGTGGTGTAGCGGCTGTCCTCGTCGGCCGGCGCGAACAGGTCCTCCAGCCATTCGATGCCATAGGCCCGGGCAAGCTCGTCGCCGAAGCTAGCATCCCGCGCGTATAGGCGCTTCTTGGTCAGCGCGTTGGCCAGACTCCACCAGGAGACCTGCGGGTCGCCCTTTTTCGGCTTGTGTGCCTTCCAGACCTCGCGCTGTTCTTCGAGCGAAGCCGCCGCGATGGTGCGCAGCTGCTGCTCGTTCGGCATGTCGCCCTTGGCCATCTGCTCGAGCATCGCCGGCAGCACATTGGCAAGCAGCCGCAGTTTGCGGATCTGGCGCACCGGCAGCGCCAGCGCGACGCCGATGGCTTCCTCGGTCCAGCCGAGCGCGACGAGACGCTCGACGGCCCGCCACTGATCGACCGGGTTCAGCACCTCGCGCGCGATGTTTTCCACCATCGACCGCATGGCGCCGTTGTCATTGGCTGCCTCGTCCACCAGCACGGTGATTTCCGTGAGGCCGGCGACGATCGCCTGGGCGACGCGCCGGTGGCCAGAGTTGATGACGTAGCCATTGCCGCCCTCCCCTTGAGGGACAATGACCGGCGGCTGGACGATGCCGACCTGGCGGATGGTGGCCAGCAGCAGGGCGTTGGCCTGCGGGCTGGATTTGGTCTGGCGCGTACGATCAGGATTTTCCTTGAGCGCGCGCGGATCGACAGTCATGAGGCGCATGGGTTCGTTCCTTTGCCGGAGGTTTGCGAACCGGGGTCCCTTTCCCGGTCCTCTTCCGTCTTCTTCTCGAAGACACCTCCAGCACCCGCGGAACGGGCGAGCCGGCACAAAGGCGGCTGAGCATCCCTGCCCGGCCGGACAAGCAGGGCTTTCAGCCCTTGCGCAAGACGACGGGCCGGGATCGCGTCAGGCCGCGTTTGAGCGACAGCGTTGCCGGAGCGGCCGCTCTGCGAGGGAGCTTTCTCTAGGCCTTCTTCCCCTTCCCGTCTTGCTTCAATGACGTTTGCATTTGGGAGCGAAAGCCGCTTTAGGTGCCAAATCCGGCGCTTTGGGTTATCAGGAAACGACGCAAGGGACCGGGCATCACTGTGCAGCCTGACGAACGACCGAGATTGGCCGGAGACAGACAATCCGGATTCTGGAAGTGAGGATCAATAAGCTGCCGTTGAGCGCTCGGTAGCCCCGGCGTTGGCTACCGACCACATTGCTGCCATTGGCGCATCCCTCCAGCAAGGATCGCTTCTGGGCCCATACCGGACTCTTGCATAGTCCGGTATGGGAATCTCAGCGCGCTCTGACAAAGGCGGACTGATAGGGACTGAGACCCATCTCAGATTTTTCGACGTCGTCGAGACAAAACGTTGAACCGGAAACGTATTCTAGACCTCGCGCCCCATGAAGCCTGCGAAGCAGTTCGGCGACGACAAGGGCAGCGGCGATAAGGCCCACGAATGGAACGCCAACCGTGCGGGAGGCAAGCTGCGCCAAGCCACAGGCGCCGACACCCGCCTTCCTTAGAGCATCATATGCGGGCATGGATGAGACATCGACCGTCTCACCATGTTGTTGCCGCCCCCAGATGCGGTCGGGCGTTAGCGATGACGGGAAGCTGTGCATTGAGAAATTACGGAAGCCGCCAGGACCGGCACCAAGGCCAGCCTCGACGATAAGGTCAAAGCCCGGCTTGTCGAGCTCCGATCGCGCCAAGGCATTGTCGACGCCGCATAGAGCCACGCCAGGATCGTGCGGCCCGCGAACGATCCATCGGCCAAACCTGCGCTCTTCAATCAGCGTACGGAAACCGATCTGCTCAAGCCACTGTGAAACAACCCTGGTCTTCTTCTGACCGACGAGGGACCGTGACGACAACAGCGACGTGCTGTCATTCGACTCGGCCATTTCATCGAAGTCTTGAAGAAGCAGCTCAACTTGGCTGCGGTCGGCATAAGGCAGGCAGGCCAGTAGCCACGAGATTGCCTGGCCGAGGTTGCCCAGACCGATCAACCAGAGGCGTGACGGCAAGTACGAAAGCTCGGGTTCGCTGGCGTCCTGCTCCAACCAATTACGCGTGGGATCCCAAAGGGACAGACCGACTGGTCTGCGCCCAGCCATGACATGATCGGCCGCATGCCATGCGAAGGCCTCTGCGGCGCAGGCGGCAGCAGCGATGGCAGGCGCGAGCGGATTGGCGCTGTCTTCGGTGAGATAATTCGGGTCGCGAAGAGGCGTGACACCTCCACGCCAGCCCTGCCAGGTCAGCCGCCACCCGTTGACGGTATCAAGCGAACGCGAGGTGTGGGTGCCTATCACGGCGACAGGCCAGGTCGCATGCGCCTCCAATGTGGGGCGGCCACCGAAATCAATAATAGCTTCAGACAAGGACGCTCCCTGCGCCAGCGGCGTGAGAGATGGAGCATCCTCGGCGCCGACAACCTCGACTCCACCGAGAAAGGTTCTGCGGGCCAGGTTGACCAAAGTTAGCAAGGCGATCTGGTGAGCGGCAGAGTGATAGACTTCCTGTCCCACCCAGATGCTAAGGCCGAAGCCGCTCAGTATCGCCATGGCATCGTCGTGAGTTTGGGCGCGACCGCTATCCATAAAGTATTTTGCAGTGCGATGAAGATTGGTGTGATCGAGAGTGATGCTCATGGTCAGCTCCAAAAGCCATAGTAGACGAAGCTCCGTCGGGCCGCGCTTCGATCGTTCCAGCGATGGTCGCCGAGATACTCGTAGAACCCGAGTTGCTTGTGTTCGATCGGCGGTGACGCAAAGTTCGGAATGATGATGGCGATGTGACCAGCGCGCGCGACCATTGGGTTCTTCCGATCAGACTCGCTCTGAAACGCGGCGCCAGGATGCGTATGCATGTCGGCGACGACAGTGAGCTTCTGTTCCCGACAGATCGCCCACAGTTTTGAGAAACTGTCGGCCTTCAGGACGCAGACGCCGGAGGCATAAGCGCTTCCGTCGAGATCGTCGTAGAAGATCGCGCTGACGGCTTCGAAGCGTCTGCCCTCTTGGCGACCGAGAAGAAAGGCGCCCGACTCGTGCTGTCGCCGTCCGCGGGCATGAAGGTTTCGTATGACATCACGCCAGAGCGTTTTGGGCACATTGAGCTTGTAGTTAGGCGCCACGAACGCCCGAATAGTCCTCTTGATTGAAAAGGTCATGGATTTGCTCCAGGTAGCAGACGATGCCTCGCGCCGGCTGCCACAGTCGGTTGGGATGTTCATGAATCCAGTTCGGATGGCCGTCGAAGGACAGGCGATCGCATGGCAGATAGAGGCACAGGCCGCCCTTCCACTCGGGTCTGAAGACGGAGGGCACGATGGCTCGGCCGACCGGCCATTGTGCCGCTGCCAGTGGCGCGGATTTTGCTACATCCCACGGTTGCGCCGTCGGCGCAGTCTCACGATATCCGGCGCAATCGAAGCGAAAGCCGTATTCGGTCGGCGCGTTGGGACGCTCGGCAGCCGACACGGCGATGATAACATGCGGCCAGTGGGTTTCGATGTGGTGCCACTTCCCTTCGATCTGTCCGCACCGAAAGGTTGGCGCGGACAGATCTGCTTCGAGAAGCAGGCGGTCGGGTTGGACAGCCTGGTTCATGTTCACCCCTCCACGCGCTTCTCGGGAACGAGGTCGAAGCAAACAGAGCACTCGTGGCCAGAGACCAACTCGGCCAGCGGGGTGTCGGTCGGTGGCTGCGTGTTGGTATTGCAGAGCCGAAGGACATGCTCGCCTGCATCCGTGGCGTTGATGTGGAAGTGGCTCACGGCCCACTTCTTCACCGCGCGAACGCGCTTGCCGGGGGCGAAGATGTGGTCGGCGCTCTGGTCGAGATAGTTCACAGTCACCTTGATCTTCTTGCAACGCGTGACATGAATGCGGGCACCGTGCTTCAGCTCCTTGATTGGAGCCATCCGGTTCTTGGTCTCGGCCTCGTCAGCCTCGTCGATGAAGATCTCCATGTCGTCAGACACATCGATGCCCAGTTCTTTCAGGGCATCGTGGAGTCCGCCAACAGTGATGGGAGTAGTGATTTCCAAATCGGAAATGCCAAGCTTACCCTGAACTTGGACAAAAATATTCGCCTTCGTCATCGCTTTTCTCCTGGGTGAGGGCCAACAGGCGGCCCTTACTGGTAAAGCGAACGCAGGAGCGAAAATTCGGAAGTGGCCTAGCTGGCGATGCCGTTGACGAAGTCGCAGGTAAAGTAGCATTGACAGTTCGGGCAGCCGCGGGTGTCGTTGGGCTTGGTACCGAAGATGCCCTGCTCGATGGCGCCGATGGCATCGGCGTACTCGTCCAGAAGCTTTTGATCGTTCCGGGCCATGACAGGTACGATTTCGCGCGTCGCCAGATACAGCGTCTCGATGGATATTGTTGTGCCGGGATATCTAGCGCCCGCGCCATGACGCAGGAGCGCATAGATGCGATTGTCGGCTTCGCTCTTAGAGCGTCGTCCTGTGCGAACCCGTTGAACACGCACGCGTCCATCTGGCTCTATCAGGACGCGATCTGGAGTGAGCGTTATTGTCTTGCCTGCGAAATCGATACTCCACTCATCTGTATCATACTGGCCAACCTCGCTATTGGTGATATCCGCCATGCGTTCGACCATAGCCTCTGCCGACGCTCGATAGTACGGCTCGAAGCCATGCCCATTCGGGCCGCGCGCAGTCCATTCCTCTCGTAGGTGCGCAAGCGCCATTTCGCGAGTAATGGCAGTGCCCGAGGTTCGCTGAGAGCCTAGCCACGCAATGGTACGGAACACGCACCGATGAAAGTTCAGGTAAGGCGAGTCGTCCCGGAACACGCGAAGGCCATCGACGGCTTCACTTTGATATCGACGCGCACATTGAAGGTACAAACTGAGCTCCCGCTCTTCGTAACGGCTGCGTGTCGCCAACGGAACCATAATGGGAGCATTTGGCGGAGGAAGACCGCTAGATGCGCATCTGCGCGCCGGTGCTAGGCCGTTTATGGAGGCCAGAAATTTCGACGGGCTGGCGCTTTGCGCTGCGCTGTATCGCTCGGCGCGACTAAGGAAGAGGTAATCTTGCGCACGGGACAGGGCGACAAAGAACAGACATTCCTCCTCCGCGTCATGCTCATCTGAGGATCGAGCCAGCTGAGGCAAGGTTGGAGGAGGAGGGCAGCGTGTTCCCTGACGGCTGGAAGGCATATAACGGGTAGCCAGCGCCGGAAGATGCACAGCCTTAAATTCAAGACCTTTGCTCCCGTGAATGGTCATAACCCGAACACCATCCATGTCAGACGCTTCGGAGGAAATCGCCCGATAAACTCGATCATCATCGAGCGCTTCGATACGCCGAATCCGGGCCAAGAACTGCTTGCGCTTGTTTATGCCCGCCTCGGCGGCCTCACCACATACTTTCAGAATCTGATAGATCGCGATGAGCTTTTGCTGAGCCTGGGCATGATTGGCGACGAGCATTTTCGATAGATAGGAACTTCGTTCGAAAAGCCATGTCGTCAACAATACCCAGGGCGAAGTATGCGGCCCCATATCCCGGAGGTGAAAGCCGAGAAGCCCCAGTCCGACCTTGCCGTGCTCGGATACATCCTTAATCTCATCGGTGCGACGCAGGGCTTCAAAAACTGAAATATCCTGGGAAGCTGCCCACGCTATGACGGCTAGAGCATCGGCCTTGGAGGCGTTGTATTCGCTAAGCTGGGCCACGCGCACCAGACCGACGGCGCCAGGTTCTGCGTCGATGGATAGAAGCGAGAGCAAGTCGCGGATTTCCGCTCGCTCAAACAGATCTCCGAGGTAGAGGAGCGGCACACCGAGCTGTTCGAGCACGCTTGTGACGCGTGCCAGCGTGAGATGGCTTCGCGCTAATATGACCTGATCTCGATATGCTATTCCCTGTGCCCGCATTTCCTCGATATGGTCGCGGACGGCAGTGGCCTCCTCGACGACAGTTGGCGCTTGAATTTGCGAAACAGCGCCAACTTGCCCTCGGTTCGGAACCCAGCTCGATCCGCCTGGCGCAGATCGCATCGTTCTGGCAAATGTCTGAAAGCTTCGCACGACGGGAGCGCCGGACCTATAATTCACGCCCAGAGAGCGCTGTTGCCCAGAAAATTCGGTTGTGAACTGCTGAACGTTGCTCGGCGCAGCGCCTCGAAAGCGATAGATTGACTGCCGCTGGTCGGCGACGACCCAGATATCCGCCTGGGCCTTGCACAATGCCTTCAATAGCCGCGCGCTAGCGAGATTCACATCCTGAAATTCATCGACCAGGATGTGGTCGAAGCGAGCATGATACTCGGCACGAATATCAGGATTGTCGTTGAGGAGATTGGTGGCGTGAAGTACGAGATCGCCGAAATCAACAGCGTCCGCCTTTTCAAGCTCCTCCTCGTATATTCTGTAGATTGCAGCAATCTCCAGCGCTTTGTCGGCCGCTTCATTCTCCTCCTCGGATCGCGCCGCAGCTTTGGCAGCCTTTGCTTCCGCGTGATACAAATCTGGAGATATTAGCTCGTCCTTGCACCGTGATATGGCGCGCAGAACGTGAACAAGTTCATAGGCGGGCTCATAGAGGTTCTGAAAATGATAAAGTGGGAGCCGCGTAAGATTATCTTCTAGCAGAGCCAACTGTCCGGCTTCGTCAAGTATCCTCACGTTCCCTGTGCGCTTAATACGACCAGGATATTTCGTAACCAACTCCAACCCGAACGCATGGAACGTCCCAGTCCACATTTCGATACTGGCATCGACATTGTCCGCGGCGATGCGCTCGCGCATTTCCTCAGCGGCCTTGTTCGAAAAGGTCAGTGCCAATATGGATGCCGGGGAAACCTTCTTCACCAGCAGCAGGTGCAGAACACGGTGCACGAGCGTCCTCGTCTTCCCAGTCCCTGGTCCTGCATCGACTAGCAACGGTCCTTGGTCCCATAGTGCCGCTTCTCGCTGACTTGGGTCGAGTTCGTAAATAACGCCCTCTTCGGCGTCGGGAGACGGACGCAAAGGCGGTAGTAAAAGCGCTCTGACGGTCTGGTTCGTGACCAGGCTATTAGGTAAGCCAAGTTCGCTCGCGATATCGGAAGGCTTGCGACCCTTATCGACAATTTCGCTACGAAGCCAATCGCTCGGACACAAAAACTCGCCTGCGAAGACGTCGGCCTGTACTTCCTTTCGCTCGCGTGGAGAATAGCCTTCCACACGACCAGCTCCAGAATCGATCGGGTCGCCTCCAAGGCCGTGGGCCACCGCCGTTACTTCATTGCGCGGGTCTTTGTGAAGCCTAAAGTGACCAATCTCATGAGCAATGACGACCGCTTTCTCGGCCGCCCCTTGCCCATTAGCAATGTTGACGATCTTGCTCGCACGATCGAGAAAACCGAGAACACCCACGCTGACAATGGACCCTGGCTCGTACGGGGCGAGTTGCAGGTCATCTACTTCGAGCGCTCCCCTAATGAGTTCGGCGGCGACATAGTTGCCACCGTTTTTCTCTAGGGCCGCCAGATGTGCGGCACGGGCCTTGAGCCTAACCTCACGCCAAACGTCCATAGGATCAGTCACCGAGCCAATATTGCTTTTTTTCCGGCGTCATCTGGCTTGCGTTAATGACCTCCTCGTAGCTACGCGAATTAATTGTCATGGGACCTCGAGCCTTAGCTTGCCCCAGCTTCCTTGGACCTGACGACAACTGTTCGATCGCCATCTCTATGCATCCTCGTGAGAGATCGAGCGCATCGCATAAGGCTAAAAGGAGTCGTTCGCCAATCGGGAACCTCATGCGTCCTGCGTTCAATTCCGCCAACACCGAACGGTCGATGTCGATCTTACGTGCAAGCGCTGGAATATCCATCGCCGACGAGGAAAGGATCTCGCTCCAGGTAGGACTTTGTGTTTGATTCGCGGCCGCTTTCTGCTGTATGTCGTGAAGAATGTTCAGCGCACGGCTACGAGCCGTCGCAAGCATTGCATCGTCAGGCTCAGCGAAATCCTCCTCCGGCGCTTCAGCCAGTTCACGCTTGAACTCGGCATGCTCGCGAATGTCCTCTGCGAACTGCGGGTAACGATTCATCCAGTCCCGAACCTGCTTCTCGGACGGAACATCAGCCACTTCATTGAACGCGATTAGGACCTGATCGCGATCGGCGCTCATTATGGGGTTAGTCATTTTGACTCTCCATCGCTGTTTTCAGGAAAGTCTGAACCTCTTCGATCCACTCTCCCGCGGTCTTCGAGCTGACGCCAAGCCTTTCCGCGATCGAGGGGGTGCCCTTCTTTGTGGGACCGATAGAGATTCCCTCCATGTGCATACGAAACGCTTCGCGTTTCCTTGGGTCAGAAATTTTCTTGAGCACGCTCTCGACGTGAGCTTGCTGTTCGAGGAAATCGCCCGGCTTTGGATCAGCCGAGTCCAGTTGATCGCTTGCATTGGGCTTGTCGTCGTTCACCGGCAAAGTCGATGAGATGTATCGCGCCTTCTGCTTCTTTCTTTCTACCATCTCATCGAGAGCGCGCAGCTCAACGATGGCCTTAAAGGTCCGGCAGAGCGCCTTCCCATCCGCTGAACTCGGCGTGAGGATGGCGACAATGATCTTGTGGTGCGGCCGCCAGATGTGTTCGTCGTCCCTCTGCCAAGCAGACTTACGGATAGAGCGGCACAGCATCTTGAAGACCACTTCCGAGAGATGACCAACAAGAATCGTCAGGAGTCGCTGATTGCCATTTGGCCCGATCCGCTGGACTACCTTCACCAGATCTTCGGGGCAAAACTCGCCTAGACGCCGCGCATGCGCGATCTCCTGCCAGGCTTGCAAGTCATCGCTCGGCGGGGGCTCCTCGACCATCTTCGTACTTGAAATCATGTGGGGTTACCCGCTCAAAATGGCTTTCAATATGAATGCGAACGCAGGCTCAGAAATTCGGAAGCGACGATCCAATTTTCTTTACGAAGCCCTGATTGTAATACGCAGCAATCTTCAATTGAAGACCCAGCTCAAGCCCGCTGGTGAACTGATGGGGTTGCATTTCAACGCGAAGGACTTTCTCACGCAAGGACTGCAAGGCGCTAAGGCAATCCAAGTATCGACGCTCCTGGAAGGTAGCCAGTTCGACTGGCTCTACCGCAACTGCCGGGACATCTCCGACGACGCAGCGCATGTCAGCCACCTCGCTGAACCGCCACAATGTCGAGAACCCACGCGATTCGCCCGTTTTTGTACTCCAACAGCCAGCCAAGACCGTCTTCGCTTGCTCGCATTTGAACGGTCCTTAGCGCTCCAGCGCGATCAATCTCGACAGGTAGAAGATTAGCGATCTCCGCGTCTGCTGAAATGGGCCACAAAATTCGATCTGCGAGCACGAGCATCTGCAGAGGTTGCACCAACTGCAATCGAAGACCCTCCCGCTCGCGCGCCCATCCTGCGCGCGGCCCACTAGGAACGATAGATTCCAGCCTCTCAGTCATTTCTTGTGAATGAGCGGCCGCGCACCGTATCCAGAGCGCACTATTCACCTACAATAGGTAGAAATTCCTCGCAGGGCAGAGGAGCGTGCCGGCATGTCATTCCGGTTTGTCCATACGGCCGACATTCACCTGGATTCGCCATTGCGCTCGCTTGCGATGCGCAACAGCGATCTTGCCGGCCTGATCGGAGACGCGACGCGCCAATCGCTGGTGTCGATAGTCGACCTCTGCATCGACGAGCGGGTCGACGCACTGATGATTGCTGGTGATCTGTATGACGGCGACCAGACGTCGATGAAGACGGCACGTTTTCTTGCAAGCCAGATGCAGCGTCTGCACGAGGCGGGTATCGCCACCTTTGTCATCCGCGGAAACCACGATGCTCTCTCCCGTATCACCCAGGAACTGGTCCTTCCGCCCTCAGTCAAGGTCTTCCAAGGTCGCGCCGATGCGGTGGAGCTGTCGAAAGACAGCTTGAAAATCCACGTTCACGGACTGAGTTTTGCCAAACCTCAGGCTCCTGAAAGCCTCCTCGATAAGTATCGACGGCCCTCCCCAGATACTGTCAACATCGGCATCATGCACACCAGTATAGCCGGAGCTCCAGGCCACGATCTTTATGCGCCATGCAAGGCAGCTGACTTGCATGGATGGGGGTACGACTATTGGGCCCTGGGCCATATCCATGCGCGCGCGCAGCACGCCGGGGACCGGATGGTAATCATGCCTGGTATCCCTCAAGGGCGAGATATCAACGAGGGTGGCGAGAAGTCGGCCACCCTCGTTACGGTACACGACGATCGAAGCATCTCTAGCGAGGAGCGACTGACCAGCATTGCGCAGTTCGAAAGGATTTCAGTCGATCTCTCTTCCGCCCGATCATGGCGCGAAGCAGCCGAACTCGTTGAGCAAGGAGTAGGTGTCGCTCGTGACGGCGCACGCTCGGCCCATCTCGTCGGCCGCCTTCAATTGGCAGGGGCAACGCCGTTGTCATGGCAGTTGCGTCGCGATCGCGAACTGCTGCTGGCGGAGATCGAGCAACGCGCCGAGGGGCTCGGTAAGGTTTGGATCGAGAAGATCGAGATCGCGACCACAGCACCGGTGAGCGCACAGGTTGGAACTGCAACCGCCGACCCGGTCCTAGAACTTGGCGAACTGATGCGAAGCGACATCATTCACCAGCACGGTGTTCGTGAAGCTGTGGGCGATTTGGTCAAGGAACTGCGCGATGACCTGCCCCCTGAAGCGCGTGGGTTCAGCGGCGATGACGAAGCCGCGTTCGAAGCCCTGATCGACCAGCTGCTGACGGACGGCAGCGAGGACATGCTGGCCCGGTTGAAGCCGGAAGCGTCGGAGATTAACTGATGCGCCTGCGCCGGCTTGACCTCACCCGCTACGGAAAGTTCACCGCCGATAAGATCAATTTCGGGGAACATGTCGCAGGAACGCCTGACCTGCATATCGTCTACGGACTAAACGAGGCGGGAAAATCGACGTCGCTATCAGCCTATCTCGACCTGCTGTTTGGGATCGAAGAGCGCACGAAGTACGGCTTCCTGCATCAGGGCAAGGCAATGGAAATCGGCGCCTGCCTCGAATTTGATGGGCAGTTGCATGAGTTCAAGCGTGTTAAGCAGCGGAGCAATTCGCTGCTGAATGAGCAAGGTCAGCCGGTCAACGAAGCGTTGCTAAGCGCTCCGCTCGCGGGTCTAACTCGCGACGCCTATCGGATGATGTTCTCCCTCGACGATCAGACGTTGGAGGATGGCGGCAACGCTATCCTAGAAAGCAAGGGCGATCTGGGGGAATTGCTATTCTCTGCGAGCGCCGGCCTCGCCGGCATCAGTTCAATTCTCGAAACCGCTGTCACTGAGGCCGACGGCATTTTCCGGAAGCGCGCCAGCTCGACGAAGATCGCCGTTCTCAAACGACAGATCGCGGACCTCAAATTGCAGCGCGACGAGATCGACGTTCAGGCTTCAGCTTACAGAACGTTGAAGACAGCGTTCGAGCAGGCCGAGGCGGCCTATAACTCTGTCATGAAGGAGGTCGGTACCGCAAAGGCTCGCCATGACGAGATCGCCCGCGTCCTGCGTGCGCACCCCCTTTCCGCTGACTACCGTCGGGGAGACGAGCAGCTTTCCGAATATGCGGACCTGCCGCATCCACCAGCTGAGTGGGCGGCCGAACTTCCAGACCTGATAGTCGAAGAGACGCGGCTTCAGACCCAGCTTGCCAGCATTGGACAGCGCGAGCAGAAGGTCCGGGAGGAACTCGAAGGACTCATAGTCGAGGACCGACTGCTCGAGATGGGAGATCTCCTCAATCAGCTCGCAGACGCAGCCGCACGATATGCGACCGCGCAAGAGGATCTGCCGAAACGAAACGATGCACTGTCCGCATCGAACCGCAAGGTTGATGTCATCCTCGCCACGCTGGGCCAGACGGATGTCGATGATCCGAACTCGCTGCTCATGCCGGCGGCGGCGATTGGAACGCTCCGTGATCTGATCAGCGACAGGTCTGGCGTCGATGTTGCACGACAGTCGGCCGAGAAGGAGCATGAGTCAGCCCGCCAGGCCCTTGAGAAAGAGCAGCGTGACCGACAGGTACTCGATAGCCAGAGTGTTGCGCTTGATGCCGGCAAGGTGGCACAGCTCCAATCGGTGCTGCGGCGCCTGCGTGACGGTAATCTAGTTTCTGAACTGCACCTTGCCGAACGGGCTGTTACCGCCAAACGCCAGCATTTTGAAGATGCGGTCGACGGGCTGCATCCATGGTCCGGTGACGGTGACAAACTTCGGCGCATGTCGCCACCCGCTGCCGATCGTCTTGAGTTCTGGAAGGGGGCTTCCAGCGACATAGAGAAGCGCCGCTCGCAGATCGTCGAGCGTGAACGAGAGCTCTCGACGAAGCAGGAGGAAGATGCTGCACGCATCGCAGCACTACGCGAAGCGATCGACATCATGGATGATGATGAGACGAGGGCCGCCCTTGTCGAACGGGAAGAAGCCTGGGCGCAGCATCTGTCGGTTCTCGATCGGGAAACGGCCGATCGTTTCGAGACCCGAATGCGAGCGACCGATGCAGCCGCGGTCGCACGTCTTAACAACGCCAGGGAACTCGAGGAACTGCGTTCCGTGACAGCCGGGTTGTTGGTGACAAGGGCGAGGGTTGACCGCCAACACCAATTGCTGCGGGAGACCAATGAAGAACTGCAGACACTGCGCAGCGAGATCAGGATGGCAACGCCACCCGAAATTGATCTGGACGACCATGCATCCGTCGGGTCTTGGCTGGCGAGGATCGGCCAATGGGCTGAGACCCGCTCTTCGACGTTAACTGCGTGGGATGATCTGCACCGTGCCTTAAGTGATGTTGAAGATGTCGGGGCCGCACTCGCGACGGAGCGGGATACGCTCGCAACAACGCTGATTAGTGTTGGGATCGTTGTCGATGGACTGGATGTGGCAGCCATGATGCAGGCCGCCGACACCATCCTTGCGGATCATATTGCGACGCAGACAAAACGACTGGAGGCGGACAAGCGCCTCTGTGAAGTTGAAACAGCTACAGTTCAACGGAAGTCGACACTCGACAAGGCGATCACCGCCTCCGAAGAGTGGCAGAGAAACTGGGCGATCGCTCTTGCAAGCACATGGTTCACCGACAAAGAATGCAGTGTCGGCGCTGTCCGGGAGCTTCTCGACGCGATCGCCGGCCTTCCTGAAGCTCTGCGCGAAAAGGATGATCTGCGACATCGCATAGGGTCCATGGAGGCAGATCGAAATTCCTTCGTCAACGCCGTCGCCCAACGGCATGAAGCTCTCGGCGACACATTCGATGGCAGCAATCCCCTTGACGCTGCCAAGGCCCTGATACGGCGGCTTGAGGAAGCCAGACAAGTCGACGCGAAGCGGCAGGAACGGGACCGAGTCCTTGCCGATCTTGCGATCGAACGCGAGCGGGTAGACGGCGAGATCGCGGTCCATGCCACCCGCAAGAAGGAATTGACCGACTTCTTCCAGGTCGAGACCCTTGCGGATGTGCGGCAAGCCCTCGAATGCAGCCGGAAAAGAGATGAACTGGTCGAGCAGCAGAGCAAGCTTGAGCGGCAGATCGTCGGTGACATGCAGACATCATCACTGGAGGTCGCCATGGACAGCCTTGCTGATGCCGATTTGGCTGAGCTGCAGCGGGAGCAGGCGGAACTTGTAACGCGTAATGAAGACCTGGACGGACGAGCAAAGAACCTATTCGCTGATAAGGCGCGTGCAACTGACCGACTGACCGCCATCGGCGGCGATGATGCGGCTGCCCGCCTTGAGGCGAACCGGCGCACACTGCTTTTGGAAATCGAGGACCTCGCAATGCGCTATCTTTGCCTCAAGGCGGGCAGCCTTGTCGCCGAATACGGCATTCGCACCTACAGGGACAAACACCGCAGCGCGATGATGGATCGAGCATCTGAAGCCTTCCGGCTCATCACCCGCGACGAGTATACCGGTCTTGCTACTCGTCCTGACAAGGACCGCGAAGTCCTGATTGGATTATCGCGCAAGGGTGGCTCGAAGATTGCGACCGAATTGTCAAAGGGCACCCAGTTTCAGCTGTATTTAGCGCTACGATTGGCAGGATATGAGGAGTTTGCAGCAGCCCGCCCTTCGGTTCCCTTCATCGCCGACGACATCATGGAGACCTTTGATGAGCCACGTTCAGAAGAGGTGTTTCGATTGTTCGGACAGATGGCGGGTGTAGGACAGGTGATTTACCTCACCCATCACCGGCATTTATGCGAGTTGGCCGTGCGGACGGTCCCGGGAGTCTTAATTCACGAACTCCATTAGTCGCGTCGGCGCCCCACTTCGATTTCACGCGCGCCTTTGAGCGAATCCTTGTTGTCGAACTGCAAGAGTTCTGCGAGATTTCTTTGATGCTGAAGTGCGCTTCCATATCGCAAATGTGGTCGAACGCACCTCAATCCTGCTGCATCTGTGCACCAGCTGGACCAATTTGCTATGTCGGCCAAGCCTCGCAGCGGCCGACGTAGCAAGGCACCAGCTTCGCTGCAAGCGCTGGAGAACATCCTTGCGGCAGAACTGGACCGTCAGGACCACACCTACGGCAGTCGCAACAACTGGCGGTCAGTATTTCTTGTCGGGTTGCTCGATGACCCTATGCTCAGCTGGCTGTTCGCCGCCTTTCAGCGACCGGGATGGGAAGAAGACAGCCCGCTCATTGAGGGCGCGATCTAGGCCTATCTGCCCCTCCGGTCCATAACTTTCTTGCTGCTTTCCATCTCGTCAGGGACATCATCGCCGCGCCAGCCGGACGTCGATTTTTGGAGAACGCGAAAATGTGTTCAAAGGCCGAAATGGGGCGCAATGCGACCAAGGCCGGCAAAACATACTGATGTTATAGCTTATTAAACCATGCAACAGCGGATGGCAGTGCGATCCAATTGGCTGTAGACGCGCCTTCTGTTGTGCTCCAACGCCATATTGTCTGTCAGCCAATTGTGGCGCCTTCGAAGATGCGTGGTTGAATTGAGAATTTCGAAGTTTCGAGATAGCAAAAGTCGGACACCATAGTCTGCGACGAGGTCAGTGGCATCCTGATCAGCCAGCGCGAAAGCAGATCATGCGGCCTGGTCGGCAAAAGACGCAACATCAGTGATCGCCTGAAATTGCTCAAGGTATTCTGGTCGGTGCTGAAGAAGGTAGCGCACGACACGGGGATTGCCGAGTAGCTTGCCAAGATAACCCTTCACGACGGTCAGTTGGAGATGCTCCTTACCGTAGGTGTCCTGGATCTCGGCCATGGATTCCTGGAGCCGGGCAAGTTCCTTCTCCATCCGGGCCATTGCCTCCGGAGTGACTCCACGTACCTTCTTCGACTTCCTCTCGCCAGCGAGTTCGTTGGTTGGCGTACCGGCGAGGAGCGCTGTGGCGTAGGCTGCCGTATAGTTGTTCGCGGCAATCATGAGCTCGGTCGCCTCGATCTGGCGCAGCGGTTTCATCCGCTTGAGGATCTCGAACACAGCCATTGGGCACATCGTGTCCTTCAGCATCGACACGACCTCATGACAGATTCCGTCCAGTAGAGTCGCCTTCCGTCGCACGCTATTGACATGAAGGCTGAGCGCCCGGGCGAGCTTCTCGTTGGAGACTCCGCGGGCAATGGCCTTCAGGATCATAGAATGCTCCTGGACGGCGGAGAGGCGGCTGATCCGCTTGTTGAAGGTGAAGCTTTCATCGTCGGTCGAGACGAGGCATTCTACTTCGATCCTGCCAAGATCCCTCAGAATCTCGACGCGGATATGGCCGTCGAGCAGGAGGAAGTTATGAGGGTTGCCGTCAATCCTAGCGATCACGGGCGGCTCGACCAGACCAATCTCAATCACCGAGCTGCGTATCTGCTGGTACTTACAGCTAACCTTCACCGACGCCCGAGGCGGCCGTACGGGCAGGAGGGAGGCGATCGGCACGATAATGCATTGGGGCTCGAAGGAGATTTTCGTCGATGTTTCGGGGTCCGTCATGCTGGCTCTCCCAGGATGCGTATCTCCAAGTCCTTCGGTAAGGTGTCAAGGTGTTCGGCTCGTAGGAGCGTGACGAAGTTCTCGTCGGTCCGCAGGTTTTTGAGGGCTTCCACGACGAAGAGTAGGCGGGTTTGTGTCACCTCGGCCTTTTTCACCAACAGGCGCTGCTTGTCTGCCTCCTGCTGAAAGACACGGACGAAGGCCTCGGATGTCTTGGCCTTACTTAGCTTCTTGCCAAACGGATTCGTGGACATGTGTTTGCCACGCCGCGTCCTCTGCTCGATCAGGCGCCGCATCTTTATCAGCCGAGGACCTGAAATCCTGCCCTCGGTGTAGGCTTCAGCCAGCATCTGCTGGACGGTCTCGTCGTCAGCGCGGGCGATCTCAATCGCCACCGAGATAGGGATGGTTCCCGCATCGACTGCCTCGATGAGGCGCTGCTCGCCCTTCTCGATAAGTGTGGCCATCATATTGACCCACTCCGACGACGTGCCGATCTTCTCCCCAATCTGCTTGTCGCTGTAGCCGCGCTTGCGCAACGTCGCGACATCCTGGAGTAGGTCTATGGATCGGTGCTGTCGGCGGGCGCAGTTCTCAACCAGGCTCATGACAAGGCATTCTTCCTCCGACGCCTCTGTGACGATGGCGGGAATCTCCGTCCGGCCAAGCTCACGGAAGGCTTCAATGCGCCCTTGGCCGCAAGCAAGTCCGTAGGATCGTTGGCCGTCCGGGCCAATCATGGTGTTGACGCGGATCGGGCGTTTCAGCCCGACCGATTTGATGCTTTCGACCACCTCTAGGAACTTGCGCCGGTTGCGGGCGCGCGGGTTCAGGATGACGATCCGGTCGATTGGGATCATCTCCACATGGGTATGTTTCGCTTCGGTCATGCCGCCTCCCCAAATTGGGCTCGTGCCGCGAGAGAGAACAGGAAGTCCAGCGTCTCAAAGCGATAGCCGTCCAGCGACAGGCCATTGCTCTCGCTGAGACGAAGCTTTGGCTCGGTCATGTCAAGACGCGGGAGCAGGTAGTAGTCGAGTGGGGACATGTTACCGCGATCCATACGGACGGCGACTGTGATATCGGGCGCGAGGCCAGCGTCGAACCGAATGCGCCAGCGAGGCGCTCCCCCTTGCGACTCGCAACAGCGGGCCACAACGACCGAGGTGGTGAACTCGCCGTTGACATCGATCAGCCCCGTTTGGTGATCGACGCGGACATCGCCGCCGGCAGCGCGGAGGCCGTCAACCACCTTCGCGACGACATCAGGGTGCATCATCCGCAGACGACGGTTGATCTCGATATAGCGATAGTCTCGCCAAGGGCTATAGCCGACGAGTTGATAGGCGCGCAACAGGCTGCCGAAGCGGTTTTTGTAGACGCTGCTCGATGGCATATCCTCGCACTCGTCGATGACGATCCCGGAAAGGGAGCCTTGCGCTTCCAGCAGCGATCGGAGCAGATCGAGGAGTTCGTCATCGCCGAGCCTTCGGCTTCGATCCTCCACGATCCTCGCGGCGCACGCGAAGGTTGTGACATCAACGATCGCCTTGAACACGCCGCAGGCGCGCACCCAATATTCCTGGGTGTTGACGACCCGGCGCATTTTCAGCTTGAAGGATATACGGTTAAAGACATTGTCCCCGATGTATTTGGGGTTGGTCAGGACTTGGTGGACCGTACCGCGCGTCCAAGGTCGCCCTAAGTCGGTGACAAGGCCTTCGCCATTCAGTCTAGCCGCAATCTCGACTTCTTGGACTCCAAGTTCGACGAAGAGGTGATAGATGCGCTGGACGACCTTGACCTCCTCAATCGGTCCGGGAACCAGAATCACGCGATCGGTCTGAAGGCTTTTGCGCTCACCGATCGACAGCTCGGACTTGGGCTCGCCGTTCTCGTCGACCAATAGCCGCCGCAAGCCGTAGCCTGCCATCCCGCCCTGGCGATACCCCTTCTCGATAAGGCGGCACTGGCCGGCGAAGACCTTCACGGAGAGTTCGCGGCTGTATTCGCCGGCCATGACACGCTTCACGGTCTTCAGCAGATTGGACCCGATGCTGCCATCGTTCTCGAACTGCTCGGCACAATAGTGGACGACGATGTCAGCCCGGGAGCATAGAAACTCCAGGTGCGCGCCGTGGTCGGCATTCTGGAAGCGCCCCCAACGACTGACATCGTAGACGAGGATCGTACCGAAGTCCGCGGTACCCTGCTCGACGTCAGCAAGCAGACGCTGGAAAGCGCCGCGCCCCTCCAAATTCAACCCGCTTTTGCCGGCATCCTCGTAGACCCGCACGATCTCGATGTCCCGAGCCTCCGCGAACTGTTTGATTGTGGCGAGTTGGTTCTCGGTCGAGTAGCGCTGGTGATCGGTTGACATCCGCACATAAGCGGCAGCACGGGCTGACCACTCCCCGGTGCTTTTAGCCGTCCGCGCTGGTCTGTCACGCCCACTCAAGCACTTACGCTCCACTCTTTGCGCCGTGTCGGCGCAGTCGCCTGACACTACAGCGCGGAGGTAGTGGAATGTCCTTTCCGAAGTCGGGCAATATGTTACCCAGTCAGCGGCACGGGAAGCCGCGCAAGCCGTCGTTTGCTCGGTTGGTGTCGACAGCCTTACGGGCATCGCTCAAAGGGCAGTCGTCCAAGGTCAAGACGGTTGCTCTTTGGACCGGCGCGAACGAGCGGACTGTGAAGAACTGGCTTTCCGGCGAGAGGGCGCCGAGCGGGGACCACTTTCTAGGCTTGGCGGCGAACTGCCCCGCCGTGCTTGCTGCCTTTCTGGCGGCCATCCAGCGGAACGACTGCCTAGTCATGGCCGACATCGAAGAAGCGCGCGCCAAAGTGGCCGCTGCGTTGATGGCGCTGGAAGCCGTAAGGGCCGCCCAGCTGGGTACGGCGGCGGCGCTGTCGCGCGACGACGGCTGACTCAGGCCGGACGAGCGTCAGCGGCTACTGCAGGTCATCAATCTTGAGGTCAGCAGCGCCCTCCAGGCCATCTTGAATGGCCGCTTCTGGAAAACGGAAAGCGTGCAAGAACGATCCGTTTGGGGGCGCAAAGCTGCCATTTCCTTTTCGCCCAATTTCATGCCGCTTGCCTCGCTCCCATCCCCGCTTCCTCCATCAGCTCCCTCTCCACTTCCTCCAGCAGCCTCCTCTTCTCCTGGAGCTCCCCGGCGAAGGTGAATGTCCCACCTTCGCGTGAGCGGTAGGACGCAAGGCGGGTGGCTGCCTCATCACGCTTGTTGCGTTGTGCCATGTGCTCGTCTTCGAACCCATTGAGGGCATGTTCGAGACGGGCGACGGCTCCGAGCAGGGTGACCGTCAGCGGCAAGTCGATCTCGTGGCCGGCGCCGGTGCGGGCGAGATGCGTGCTGTACTGGTAATCCTCGGTGCGCCGAGTATTGTCGGCGAGCCCCGTGAAAACGAGATCGAAGCCGCCGATCGAGGCGATCTCTGTCTCGCCGGCGTGCTGAAGCTGGACGAGGGTGATGATATCCTTCATGAGCGCGCGCCCGGCGAGTTTGCGTTCGACGTGAGGCTCGCCTGCCACCACCATCTGGAAGGCATCGCCCGTCGTCGAAACGCGGCGGGCGATATCCTCGCCGATGTCCGCGATGCGGCGCGTCGCGTGCTCGATGTCGCGCTCGGCGTCACGCATTTGGCGACGGATGGCGAACTGGTCATCTCGGTGCGCGGCCTGTAGGCGTTCCAGCCGGGCGATGTCGGCCTCCAGCCCCGCCTTCTGCATCAGCCGCTGATCGCCCGAGGCTATCGCCTTGGCCATGGCGAACTGGTTGGCCTGCCCCCCGTCGAGATCTTCCAGCCGGCGGATGGAGGTGTCGCCCGAAAGAGCGGCAGCGATGAAGCGAGCCTTGCGCTCGTTGTTCTGCCACATGGTGGCGTCGAGCGAACCCTCCGTCGCATAGGCGAAGATGTCGACCTCGTCATGCTGATTGCCCTGCCGGACAATGCGCCCTTCCCGCTGCTCGATCTGCGAGGGTAGCCAGGGCACGTCGAGGTGGTGGAGGGCTTTGAGCCGGAGCTGCGCGTTGACGCCGGTGCCCATGGTATCGGACGAGCCGATCAGGAAGCGCACCTTGCCGGCGCGGACGTCTGCGAACAGGCGCTGTTTCGCTTCGGCTTTCTTGTAGTCCTGCATGAAGGCGATTTCGGAGGCGGGAACACCCCGCCGGACGAGTTCGCCACGGATCCAGCGATAGGCGGAGAACCCCCTGCTCTTCTCCACGCTTATCGTGCCGAGATCGGAGAAGATCATCTGCGCCGCGCCGGGAAGGTCAAAGCCCCGCCCGTCTGTCTGTCGGTAGGTGCTCTCAGCGGTCTCCCGCCAGATGCGGAGCGCGGTCTCGATCAGCAGATTGAGCTTGTTCGCCGGCTCATTGTCGTTGTCCGCGTCGACGAGCCTGAGATCGATGGCGGCATGACGGCCGTCGGTGATGACGGAGAGCAGGATGTCGTCACCGGGCTCGGCCGGGCGATCCCGCTCCTCAATCGCCTTGATGCGGGCGTCGAGCATCGTCTGATAGCGCTTGAAGGCGGCGGTCGGCTTGGCGGTGATAATCTGTCGCCGTCCGGTCGAAATGTTCGGCACCTTCACGAAGCGCCTGAGATCTTCCGGCATCACCACATCGGCGAAGCTGCGGAACAGGGCGATCAGTTCGGGGACGTTGACGAAGCTTGCAAAGCGACTGACCGGTTTGTATTTGCCGGAGGGCTGAAGCTCCAGTTCCGTCGTCGTGTCGCCGAAGGTGGCGGCCCAGGCGTCGAACTCATGCAGGCCGCGCGCCTCAAGTGCCGCATGGTCCATCAGGCGCTGGACAGAGAACATTTCTCCAAGGGTGTTGGTGATCGGCGTACCAGAGGCGAGCACCAGGGCGCGACCGGGGTTCTTCACCTCCAGGAACCGGGATTTGACATAGAGATCCCAGGCGCGCTGCGATCCGTTGGGATCGACGCCCTTCAAAGTCGCCATGTTCGTCGCGAAGGAGAGCTTTCTGAACTCCTGCGCCTCGTCAACGATGATCTGGTCGATACCGAGCTCGGAGATCGTCAGGAGATCGTCCTTCCGGGTGGCGAGCGCCTCCAGCCGCTCTTTCAGGCCCTCTTTCAGCCGCTCGAGGCGCTTGCGCGAGACGCGATCATCCCGCTCTACCCGGCCCATCAGGTCCTCGTAGAGCGAGAGCTCGTCCTCGATCATCTGCTTCTCAAAGGCGGCGGGGACGGAGATGAAGCGGAATGCCGAATGCGTGATGATGATCGCGTCCCATGTGGCGGTTGCCGCTCGCGACAGGAACCGCTGGCGCTTGTCCTTGGAAAAGTTCGTCTCGTCGGCAACAAGAATGCGGGCGTTGGGATAGAGCGCGAGGAATTCGCGCGCGACCTGCGCCAGGCAATGGCCGGGAACGACCAGCATGGCCTTGGCGATCAGCCCGAGGCGGCGTTGTTCCATGATGGCGGCGGCCATGGTCATGGTCTTGCCGGCGCCGACGGCATGGGCAAGATAGGTGGAGCCGCTCGCGACGATGCGCCATATGCCACGCTTCTGGTGCGGATAGAGCGTGAACGCCGTGCTGGCGCCTGGAAGCTTCAGGTGGTCGCCATTGAAGGCGCGCGGCGCGATATTGTTGAAGCGGTCATTGTAGATCCGCGCCAGCCGGTCGGTCCGATCTGGGTCAGTCCAGACCCAGTTCTGGAAGGCAGCCTTGATTTTCTGGAGCTTCTCCTTGGCCGCCTCGGTATCGACGACGTTGAGCACCCGCCGTTCCGTGTCGCCGTCCCTGACAGTGTCGAAAATCTGCGGCACCCGGCTGTTGAGCGCATCGTCAAGCAGTTCCCCGGCATGGCGCCGTTCGGTGCCCCATTCCGACGTGCCGGAGGCCAGGTACCCGAGCTGGCGCGCGTCCACGGTCCAGGTGGCGAGTTCCGGCACGTGGTGGATGCGGATATCGGCATCCATGGTTTCCTTGACGAAGCGGACCACATCGTCGGCCGGAATCCACGGGGCGCCCAGCCGCGCCGTGATATCGGCCGGGCCAAGATCGGCGGGCTGAACATCGCGGAGCGCAAGAACATTGCGCCGGAAGGGCGGATCAAGCTCGGCGACGGCCTCGGCCAGTTTCAGCTTGTCGCGCACCGGGCCCGAGAGATAGGCGTCCGCCGTCAGCCAATTGCCATTCGCCGGATCGCGGAAGACGGATGCTCCGAGGTCGGCGAGCACATCGTCCACGTCCCTGTGCAGGAGTTCGGCGATATGGTCGAGATCGACTTGGCCGCGTTCGTTGAGCACGACGGCAAGAGCGTCAGCCGCGGACGTGATTGTCGGGGCCGCGGGCGGCGCGATCACCCGTTCGGAAAAGATCGGACCGGGACGCGCGGTGTCGGTCTCAAGATCATAGTCCTCGATCGACGCGACCAGCCAGCAATCGGGATCGTCCAGGAAGGGCTGAATATTCGGACGACGATAGCTCTCGCGAACCTCGCCGCTCGCTTCGTGCTCGGCGATGGAAACCGTCGTGTGATCGATCGGCCCGAACTCCCGCACGAAGGAAGACCAGGCGATGCGCAGGCGGACCTGCGTGTCCTGCCAAGGGCGGTCGGTTTCTTGAAACTTCAGGATGTCGCGCACGGCATCGCGAATTGGAATGAGTTTTGCGATGATACGAACGTGTTTCTCGGGCATGCCGTCGCCGCTCTTGCCCTTGCGCACCTTCACCGGAACGGGCGCCCCGTCGGTGATCTGCATCAGGCCGTTGCGGGTATCCATGACATAGCTGCCCTCCCGGACATGGGAGGTATCGCCGGAAACGGCCGCCAGCGGCATTTCCGCGAACTCGGCCTCGAGGTCGATGACGTCGGGCGCGCCGTCGTAGAGTCCCTCCGGCAAACGCGCGACGGCGGCATCGAGTGCGGCTTCCAGATTTTCGCCCGCCCTGGGCAGGCAAGTGTAGGTCTCCCCGAATGGCCCGGTTACGAGCGCATGAGTGCCTAGCATCATTTCCGGGTGGCGGGCGAACCAGCCATTGACGGAGACCACTCCCCTGCCCTCCCCGTCAGTGTCGGCACCGAGGCAAACATCGGCAAGATCGAGCCAGGACCGACCGACCTCGATGTCGCCGGCCCGCCGCTTGCGAAAGAACAGGATATCAACGACCACATCGGTTCCAGCCCCCTGCTGGAAGCTGCCCTCTGGCAGGCGGATCGCCGTGACCAGGTCGGCTTTGTTCGCTATATGTTCTCTTGCGGTTTTGTCCGCTTTGTCGAGCGTGCTATGCGAGGTGACGAAGGCGGCGAGTGCGCCGGGCTTGAGAAGATCGATCGACCGCGCGAGAAAATAGTCATGAAGGCGCAGCCCCAGTGACCGATAAGCGCGATCCGAGCGCACTATGCGGTCCGAGAACGGCGGATTGCCGATGGCAAGATCGAAGTGTTCCGGCAGATTGGTCCTCGTGAAGTCCCCTTCCAAGATCCGTGCCTTCGGCTGCAACAGCCGGACAATGCGAGCGGTCACTGGGTCCAGTTCGACGCCGGTAACGAGGGAGCAATCACGAAAGCTGTCTGGCATCAGTGCCGGAAAGAGCCCCGTGCCGATGCCGGGTTCAAGCACCCGCCCTCCCCGCCAACCAAGCCTTATCAGACCTTTCCAGATCGCCCGGATGATGAACTCCGGCGTGAAATGAGCATATTGGGTCGAGCGGGCCAGCGAGGCGTAGTCACCGGCCGAAACCGCGCTTTCGAGCGAACTGCCGAGCCCGTCCCAGCCATCGCGAAATCCCTCTTCGCCGGGACGGCGGAACATTCCGTTGGCAAGCTCCGAGGCCCCGAAGCCGGTGAAGCGGATCAACCTGGCTTGTTCCTCGCGTGTGGCCTGCCGACCATCACGGACGATCTCATTGGCAAGTTCAATTATGGCGACATTGGCCCCTGCCCTCTCCCTCCAGCTGGTAGCCAGGCCCCGGTCGCCCTCGTCGAGATAGAAGTTGGCCGGCGCGCCCTGCGTGCGAGGTTCAGCCGTTGGCGCCCCGACCGGACGGCCGGCTCCTGGAGCGGGCGGTACGGGATCGGGATCGTCGTCATTGTCCGGTTGGACAGCGACGCTGCCGGCGAGCGCGGTAACGCCAAGGCCAAAGCCCGCTGACAAGTCGTTCTGCCCGAAACCGGAGAGATTGCCAAAGTGGTCAAGGGTGAAGGAGGCATCCTGGGTCATGCCGAAAGGCTCCTGATAGCTCGAGGAATGAGAAAGCGGAGGGTGAGATGTGAAGACGCGCGCCATCGCCACGTCGAATATTCCGGCAATGGCGAATGTCAGGGCTGTCCGATCGGAGGCCTATGATCCGGCCGTGAGTTTCACGCAGCGAGAGCCTGGTGCGTGGGCCGGTAGTGGATGGGCAGCTTGGCGACGATCTCCGCCTCGGTGAGATCGGTCAGGAGCTTGGCCTCGCCCTGTGGTTTGCTGGAATAGACCATCACCCAGCGCTCGCCTCGAACCGAGGAGGGCCAAGTCTCGTCGGCATAGCCCCGATAGGCGTCCCTGGTGTCGCTCCAGATGTGTTCGAGCCGCTCGGCCTCGCTCATTGCCCGTTCCGGACGAGACACCCTTGTCACGATGGCCTGCCGCATTCGCTCAACTTCCTGGCGCCGGGAGAGATCGCAATACCCGTGAAAATGCCTGACACGGTCGTTGATCGGGATGGTGAAGAAGACGCTGGTGACGGCCCCGATCATGAACTCGCGCAGGACGAACATGCCTCCTCTCATCCAGAGCGGCGGCAGGACATCCAGCATGTAGTCGCATTCGCTCTGGCCAAGTTCAAACCACTCGCCGGCATAGAGCGGGATTGCGTCTGCCGCGAACCGCCCTGGTTGCTTGGCATGGCGATCGAACAGGCGGAACATCTGCGGCCGGTCGGCGCATCCGAACCAGATTTTGCGGAAGTTGTCGGACGAGATCATGGGGAACTCCTTCGCTCAAAGGTGGTCGACCGAGCCCGGCGGATCGCTCATCCGATCCTTTTCTCCGGGTCCTCGTGACCCCTTCCCCGTCGCCGCCTCTCCGTCCGGGCGGGTCAAGGGCCGGCGCCAGCCGGGCGAGGCTTCACCCTTGACGCGACCGGCGGACATGCGGCAGGTCTGATGTTCCTTTCCATTTCCTCTTTCTTGCTTTTCCCGATTTCTCACCCATAATGATAGCATTGCTAGCAATGGGGTGATCCATGGCCGGAAGCCTGCACGTCCGCAACCTCGACGAAGATCTGATCTCGAAATTGAAACTGCGCGCCGCGCGCCACGGCCGCTCGGCCGAGGCCGAACACCGGGCCATCTTGCGTCAGGTTCTCGACACCGAGCCGGAACCCTCTTTCGATGATCTGGCTGCCGAACTGCGGGAGCTCACCGCCTCGCGCAAACAGACCCCGTCCGAGCTTCTCCAGCGCGAAGGACGGGATGAACGGTGAAAGAAACACTGGTCATCGACGCAAGCGTCGCCGTGAAGTGGGTCATTTCGGAAGATGGCGGCGAAGATGCGGTCCGGTTACGCTCGACCTTCATTTATATCGCGCCGGAACTCCTGCTGCCGGAATGCGCCAATATTCTCTGGAAGAAGGTCCAGCGGAAAGAATTGGAGCCAAACGAAGCCGCCCTTGCTATCGCCCTCATAGAGCGTTCCGGCATTTCGTTTCAGTCCATGCAGGGCCTCAGCGAAACGGCAACGCGCCTTGCCATCGAGCTTGGCCATCCCGCCTATGACTGCGTCTACCTGGCCCTCGCGTTGCGGCAAAAGCTCCGCTTCGTCACCGCGGACAAGCGCTTGCTGGCGACGGTCGCACAAAGAGGTTCGTCGGAGCTTGCAGGATTGTGCTTTGCCCTTGAGGATGCCGGTCGGCCCATCCGCTGAACGCGCCAAGACCGGCGCCGTGCCGGGCGTCATCTTCGGCGGCAGAAACCATGCACTCGTAGAGCATCATTCCAGTCTTCTGCGGGAGGCTTGAGCCGGAGCCAGTCACAACCCGCAGCGTCAGCAATTTCCCTCAATCGGACAGCAAAGGCTTCCCCTTGCGCATTGGCATCGGTCGCAGCGACAAGCTGGGTGCCGGGCTGGTCGGCCAGCGAGCGCATGGCCGCCGCCGTTGCCGGGGACCAGCCGCCACCGGTGCTGAGATAAAGGCTTTCCTCACGGAAGCCTTCGAAACTGGCGAGGCTCATGGCGTCAATCGCCGCCTCGGTGACCAGAAGCCGAAGGCCGTCAAGCGCCCCGAGCCTGAACAGGATCTTGGCGCCACCGCGGGCAAAACCGCGCCAGTCCGGTCCGCGCTCCTCCCAGCCGGTCACGATCCCCTTATCGTCGACATGAGCCGCCCACATGCTGCCATGTGGCCCCTCTCGCAGGACATTCTGATCCGTCGTCACACGGAGGACTTGCTCGGAAATTCCCCTGATGTCCCGGAGATAGCTCCATGTCGCCGAGCCGCGCCAGGGCGGCCGACGCACCCGCCATCGCTCCGCCAAGGACATCGTGTTTTCCCGCGACCGTAACGGCCGCGCCCATCGCGGCTCACACGGGGTAAACCCGACAAGATCGGCGGCTAGGGCGAGCGCGCCTGTGAACGAAGCGCCTTCCAGATGCTGGATCAGGGAGAGTACATCACCCTTGGCGTCCGATAACGGGTCAAACCAACCTTTGCCATCATGGATGACGATGATGACGTCGTCGCCTCGGCGGAACTTGATCGCCCGGCGGGTGCTCTCCCTTATGTCGATGGCAAAGCCTGCTTTCTCCAGCACGGCAGAGCATTCCACCCTCCCTTTCAGATCCTCGATTTCTCGTGCTTCCATTGTCTTCCCAGACGTGGCCCGCCTGCCCTTTTCGAGTTTACTTGGATCTTCGCGCGTCTCGCGCGACACCGCCGTCAGTCCGCGAAGGGCAAGCCTTGCCAAGGGCGCGAGTGATGCAACTAACGAAATAGGGAGTGGAATCGCGCGCGGCGGCAGCCTCCCTTGGCCAGCGCCGCCCGCAAGCGGCACCAGGCAGACCAATGCCGGCTCAATTAGCCGGCCGGAACATGTGCGGATCAAACTCATTGATGACATCCAAATCGTCATCGGCATCGAGTTCGTTGGACGGCAGAACACCGTATTCCGAGCCTGACTTGAACAGTGTGACCGGGACCATCAGGATGTGGGCGAGCTGAAAGGCGTGTTGTTGAGCAACAGCGAGGTCATGTGACATTTTGAAGGGCTCCACCGGGAGCGGGCCAATTCCCGCTCGATGGCTCCCCGAAAGAACTGAGATCGGTCGCGGTCATCGCGAAAGCAAAGCGGCAGCGACGGCACGCTGGCGTAGCCGACCCCGAAGCGGGTTGATCGGAGAAGATCCGGATCAGTTCAGGACGCCATCGCACGAAGAGCGGGATTGGGCAGGTCTCGCAGGACGCCCCTGGAACAGCACGGCATTAGTTTGAGCTGGAAACAAGCAGGAGCTCGCCGGCATCACCTCACTGGTGGAGGTAACTTGAAATACGGCGGTGACGCGCCGCTCGTCCGACCTGCTGCCGTTGGTGCCTTATCCGCAACAGAAGCTCACGCGGTTTGGATGAAATAGTGTCTCAGTTGAGACACCTCTTACAGAATCGAGCCTTGTTTGGCCCGACACCTAGGAAGGTGTCTCAGCTGAGACACCCTGGAAGCGGGACCACTTACGTACGATACCTGTCATACTGCCATCTGCGCTTTCGCCCTCTGCCGTAGCAGTGACACCACGATAGGACCAGGCGAGAACTGCCCACTGCGCGCCCTCGATGAAAGGCTTCGCAAATACCCACCAGGCGAGGCGATGGATTCCGCCCGCTGCAGAATGGTCGCCACCGTTACGGCCGCTCCGCTTTCACCCATGCTTCCAACGGCTTCCTCCCAGGCGTCAGGCGAGATGCCGAGGGCAGGGCGGACGGCTTCGGCAGCTCGCACCAAGTCCTCCCACGACCGGACCTTACCCGTGGTCCAATCACGTAAACTCGGACATGCCGCAAGCACGGCGGGAAGATCGATCCTCGGCGGTTCGTTGGGATGCGAGCCTTGCCTTGCGGCTGCCGAAGGCCTCTTCATGTCGGGTGTAACCTCTGGCCCAGTCGCCCGCACCTTTTCCTGGGGCAGTTCAGATTCATGAAAGTGTGGATTTGAATCCTGTATGTGACGCTCAGTCTGAGTCACATTGCCGCTCGGATTCTTGGAATTAATAAGAACTGTCAGCGCCTTATCGGCTTCCGCCTTCAACATGCCGAGATCGAAGGCCAAATCTTCAAGTTCCGTGAGCGATGCCGTCCGTGAGGGAGCGGGGGGGATGGGCCGCACGGTCACTGCGGCGCCCTCATTGACAAGGCACTCGACCGTCCCGGCAATATCTCTCCGCAGCAAAGTGACCTTTTCTCGCGCCTCCTTGAGAAGCCTGCGGTCACGGGCCATCTCGGCAGCGATGCGCTCAAGTTCGGCCGCTCTGACGACAAGCGGCGTGAGCTCAAAGCCGAAGGCGAGGGCAATCGAGCCGTCGTCGCCCTTGCGGGCATACCGCTTGCCGTTCGGACTGTCGCGCCGGATGACGAGCCCTCTCTCAACGAGCTGGGCGATATGCCTCCGGAGCGTCGGCGCGGCCATCCCATGCGCACGGGCAGAAAGCGTGGCATTCGATGGGAAGACGACCTCCCCGACCTTGATCTCATCGCCTTGAACAAATGACAGCATGGCATGAAGCACCGCCACAGCACGGTCAGAGACACCAAGCCGCGTGCGGGCATCAGAGATCGACCGCAGGACGGCCCATTTTGAGGCTTTGGTTTCTTGCGGACAAGCCGCAGCCGTTGCCTGCACGACCGCTTGCGCGACCGTCAGGCGCCCCCCAAAGGGGGCGCTAGAGATATGATTCATCGTTCCCTGTCCTCTCGTGCGAGAACAAAGTTAGAGAGATCACCCGTTTGGGCGTTCCGAGGTCTTGACGACTATGTCCGGGAGCGATTATCTCTGTCGTTGCTACACATCAGAGATGGGGCTTCCGGCGGAAACGTTGGTGGCCCCTTTTCCTTTGTCCGAGTCACTCCTCTTGAGTGTTGCCGACCGATGTGCCGGAAACACTAGCTGATTCTGGGTTCCGCGTTGGGTCCCCGGTTTGAGCTGAGAACTCGGCATGTAGCGCGGGTACGCGCTCGGCAAGCCAAGTTCCGAAATCCACGTCCTCAAGTTTTAGCGTCGCCGTCTTAGCGCCGCGAACGAACGACCCCACCGTACGGCCGCCCGGTAGGGACAGCGTGGCTGCGGACAACCGCGGCACATGCGCCGGCCGGGATACCTCGGTATCTGGCGTGGCGGCCATCAGGAGGGCCTCGAAGCGCTCGTCCGAAGGGAGCGAGGAAAAAGCCGGAGCGGAGAGGACAGAGCGAACAGAGGGCGAAACACCATTCGCCAGCCGGTCAGCCAGTTCCAGCCATCTCGGTCGGCCGACCTTGGGCGCACGCCCGATAGCGTGAATGATGTCAGCCGGGATCTTCCGCGCCGCCGAGATCATTTGGTTCGCGTTCTGACGCTGAATGGAAAGAGCCGCTGCAATTGCCCGCTGCGGGAAACCACGCTCACCCAGCTTCAACGCAAAGACAGCTTGCTCGATCCAGGAAAGGTCCTGCCGAGCCGAGTTTTCGATGCCCTGGGCGAGTACCAGTTGTTCGTCTGTCAGGGGCTTAACAACGGCACGAACCGTTAGCCCGAGATCAGCCGCAGCTCGAAGCCGCCGATGGCCGTAGGCAGCCTCGTAGCGGTCCGGATCAGTCGGGTGGGGTCGAACCAGGATCGGTACCTGTTGCCCGTTCTCCGCAATCGACGCCTTTAGTGTGTCGAACGCCTCGGCACTGTCATCTTCCATGCGGTCAGCATGGGGAGAAGGCTGCACGAGGCTCACATCGAGCTCGATGACCTGCGCACCGGACGCGACCAGCCTGCGAAGCTCTTCGGCTTCGCGTTCAGCCCTCGTCAGCGTACTCTCCAGCGTTTTGATGCTGCCGGAGGGCATGTGCTTTAGCGCCCGCGTTGATGCGTCGGCCTTATCGGCCGGCGAGGGGGCACCAGAGACATCTTCATCGTCGTCAATCAGCCCGAGAATCCCCCGGCTGCGATCACGCTGCTTGCTCATGTGCGCCCCCACGACTTGGTGAGCAGGCTCTCGATTTCCTCGCAAACTCCGTTCATCGACTCTAGGGCGCGGTCGTAGGTGCCACGGCCGACATCGCCGCGATCGATTTCATAGATCGTCCGACGAAAGAGACCAGCGCTCGAAATGGCTGCCGACTGGACGGCCGGGCGCGTCAGTACTTGCTGCTTGAAGAGCGAACGGAGCAAGGAGACAATATCGACCTCCGTTGCGTCATTCGGGTTGTGCCTGGTGATCAGGAAGTTGATCCAATCGCGTTGGAACGCACCACCGCGCTTCTCTACAACGTTGAGCAGGTCCGAAGCCATTAGAAGGAAGGCCGACAAACTCATTACGTCCAGCATGTGGGGGAATACCGGGATCAGAACCCCCGTGGCGGCCGTCAAAGCGGAGAGCGTCAGAAAGCCGAGCTGAGGAGGGCAATCGAGCACGACGACGTCGTAGTCGTCCTCGACCTCGGCTAGCACTTCGGCGATCCGGCGGAAAAACGGAGACGTTCCGCGCTGCTGCATGGCAACGGGAACTTCATGCTCCCACTCCTGGAGCTCAATGGCACCCGGAATGAGATCAATGCCTTCGAAATAGGTCTCGCGGATTACGTCTCGGATATCGCGGCGATCGTCATCGTAACGGATCGCGCCGTAGAGGCTCTCGTTGTCACCAAGATCTGTCTCGGGCTGAATGCCGAAAATGGCCGTCATGGATCCTTGCGGGTCGAGGTCGATAGCCAGCACCCGGTAGCCGCGCAGCGCCAAGTAATGCGCCGCCGTCGCACTCGTCGTCGTTTTGCCGGAACCGCCCTTAAACGAGGCGCAGGCGATCACCTGCAACTTCTCTCCCGGCCGGCGACGTGGGAACACCTGAAGCGCGTTCTTAGGACGCGTTCCAGCGAAATGCTGCCGAAGAACGTTTATATCCGCAAGCGAGTACAGCCTCTTGCCGCCAGCACCAAGCTCTGGCTGGGGACCAATGCCATCTATGCTAAGCTGCCTGAGATGAGAGTCGCTGATCCCCAGAAGCTTCGAAGCCTCACCGGAACTGAATTTGCGAAGCTGCTTCCGCGCATCGGGCGCATAAATCTTCTGCCGCATCTTGGAGATGCGTGACGAAAGCACCTCGGCAAGGCGGTCGAAACCCATTTGCTGGGGCACTTCATTCGAAGTGGGGAGCGGGGCGGCTTTCGACGCCATTCCGTGGCCTCCAACGGTATTTACGCCCTCAAGCGCTTCATTGCCGTCAGAATGAACACGATTCCCCGATTCCGTAAAGGAATATTGGGTTAACGAAATCCTAATGACCCCTTGGATGGCATCAGCCTCTCAGAACCGAGTGTGCATAATGGCTTTCCCTGCTGGCTCATGGCCCGCAGCCGCCCCGTATCTCCGACTCGGGACCTAGTCTAGTCCACAGCCAAGCCCCCAAGCACTCATACTTTCATTAGTCGTCACGCCACCCCAGACATGGCTTCTTGCGCTCCTCAATTGCTAGATTCGGAGCCAGAAACATGCGAGCGATCGCGATTTCTCCTGAGCATTATCGGTCCCAGGCGGCCATTCTCGACCGGATGCATCAGTTGCGAGCACGGGTCTTTCATGACCGCCTGAACTGGGACGTGAAGGTTCGCGACGGGCGCGAGCACGACGAGTTCGACCTCTGCCAGCCGACCTACATTCTTGTCGTCGATGCGCGGGAAACGGTGGTTGGTACCGTTCGTCTCCTGCCAGCGACGGGACCGACGCTCCTGTCCGTGCTCTTCCCGGAGTTGAGAGGGCAGGGACTGTTCCGGCCGCATGCCGGCATGATCGAGAGTTCGCGCTTTTGCGTCGACACCTCGGTCACCACTGCATACGAGCCTGGCGAGCAGGGCCAAGCATTGCACAGCGCGACCTGGACCCTGTTTGCCGCCATCATCGAATGGTCGATGGCCAATGGCTACGGCGAGCTGATCACGGCGACGGACCTTCGGATCGAGCGGATCCTGCGGCGGGCCGGTTGGCCGATGGCGCGGATTGGCGAACCCAAACCCATCGGCAATACAAAGGCCGTGGTGGGCTTGCTGCCGGCCGACAGGACTAGCTTTGCGGTCGTTAGGCCAGCGGACTATTCGCCGATCGTCCGGCCGACGCGGCGAGCAGCATAAGCGGGACATCGTCCATGACCCAGCTCCGCTCACACCCCCGTCTGGTGCGCAAGCTCCAGGACGCGCTCGGCGACCAGCTCTGTGTCGCTCTCGACGATCCGACCGTCGTCGAAATTATGCTCAACCCCGATGGTAAGCTCTTCATCGAACGGCTCGGCCACGGCATTGCTCCAGCCGGCGAGATGACGGCGGCCACCGCCGAAATCGTCATCGGCAGTGTTGCCCACGCTCTGAACTCGGAGGCAGATGACGAGCAGCCGATCATCTCGGGCGAGTTGCCAATCGGCGGTCATCGATTTGAAGGACTATTGCCGCCCGTCGTGGGTGGGCCAACCTTCACCATCCGTCGCAGGGCATCAAGGCTGATACCGCTCGCCGATTATGTGAGCGGCAGAGTAATGACCGCCGCTCAGGCCGACATTATCCGCAATGCGGTGGCATCGAAACTCAACATCGTCATCTCCGGGGGGACGGGATCGGGCAAGACGACGCTGGCCAATGCCGTGATCGCCGAGATCGCCGACAACGCTCCAGATGATCGCCTGCTTGTCCTTGAGGATACCGCCGAGATCCAGTGCGACGGAGAGAATGTCGTGGCGCTGCACACCTCCGACACCGTGGACATGGCGCGCCTCCTCAAAAGCACCATGCGATTGAGACCCGACCGGATCATCGTCGGTGAAGTCCGCGACGGCGCGGCACTAACCCTCCTCAAGGCCTGGAACACCGGACACCCGGGCGGTGTCGCCACTATCCATGCCAACTCAGCGGAATCAGCACTACGCCGGCTCGAACAGCTGACGGCCGAAGCAAGCCAGCAGCCAATGCAGGACGTCATTGGCGAAGCCGTCGACCTGATCGTCTCCATCGAGCGAACGCCGAAGGGCCGCATCGTCAGGGACGTCCTTCACGTCGAGAGTTTCTCCAGCGGCCGCTACCAGATCGAATCCTACGCACAAAAGGACCGCGCCCATGTCGCGTAAAGCCCTCCTTGCCCGCATTGTCCTTGCTTTCGTCGTCGGGGCAGCACTCAGCCACCCGGCCTTCGCCTCGTCTGGCGGCAGTCTACCTTGGGAGGGACCGCTCCAGCAGATCCAGCAATCGATCACCGGACCAGTCGCCGGCTTCATTGCGCTCGCCGCTGTCGCGGTCGCTGGCGGCATGCTTATCTTCGGCGGCGAACTCAACGATTTCGCGCGACGGCTCATGTATGTCGTGCTTGTCGCCGGCATCCTGCTCGGTGCCACCCAGATCGTCGCGCTGTTCGGTGCCACGGGAGCCTCGATCGGCATCGCAGGGGACGAGAGCACGCCGGCATCCGACAGGGCAGGGGCTGAGCGCTGATGGCTGACCTTGGCTCATCCCTCCAACGCACCCGCATCCATCGAGCCCTGTCGCGGCCAAATCTCCTGATGGGGGCCGACCGCGAACTGGTGCTCGTCACGGGTCTTGCCTCGATCATCCTGATCTTCGTCGTGCTGACCTGGATCTCGGCTCTCTTCGGTCTCGCCGTCTGGACGGTGATCGTCGGCCTTCTGCGCATGATGGCCAAGGCAGATCCGCTGATGCGGCGCGTCTATCTGCGCCACATCACCTACCGCTCGCACTATCGCCCGACATCGTCGCCCTGGCGGCGCGCTTGAGGGATCCGTCATGGCCGCGCTTTCCGCCTTCCGCCACCGCGATCCGTCCTTCTCGGATCTCGTGCCCTATGCCGGGCTCGTCGCAAATGGCGTTATTCTCCTGAAGGACGGCTCGCTGATGGCAGGCTGGTATTTCGCAGGGCCGGATTCGGAGAGTTCCACTGACGTCGAGCGCAATGAGGTCTCGCGCCAGATCAATGCGATCCTTGCACGCCTCGGCTCCGGCTGGATGATCCAGGTCGAGGCGCTGCGCATTTCGACAACCGACTACCCGACGGAAGACGCCGGCCATTTCCCCGACGCCGTTACCCGCGCGATCGACGCGGAACGGCGGGCGCATTTCAAGCAGGAGCGGGGGCATTTCGAAAGCCGGCACGCCCTAATCCTGACCTGGCGGCCGCCGGAACGTCGCAGGTCCGGCCTTGCCCGCTATGTCTATTCCGACGAGGCCAGTCGGACGGCCACATTCGCCGAAACCGCTCTGCAGTCCTTCGAAACCTCGATCCGCGAGGTCGAGCAATATCTCGCAAATGCCATTTCCATCGAGCGCATGCGCACGCGGAAGCTCGTCGAGCGGGGAGGGAAGGCGGGCCGGTCCCGCATTGCCCGGTTCGACGATCTCTTTCAGTTCATCCGCTATTGCGTCACCGCTGAGAACCACCCGGTGCGCCTGCCAGAGATCCCCATGTATCTCGACTGGCTGGTGACGGCGGAATACCAGCATGGCCTGACGCCCATGGTCGAGGGTCGCTTTGTCGGCGTTGTCGCCATCGACGGTCTGCCGGCTGAAAGCTGGCCGGGCATCCTCAACAGCCTCGACCGGATGCCGCTCACCTACCGCTGGTCGAGCCGCTTCATGTTCCTCGATGAGCTGGAGGCGCGCGACCGGCTCGAGCGCACACGCAAGAAATGGCAGCAGAAGGTCCGGCCCTTCTTCGACCAGCTATTTCAAACCCAATCGCGCTCCGTCGACCAGGACGCTATGGCCATGGTCACGGAAACGGAGGACGCGATTGCGGAAGCTGCCTCCCAACTGGTGGCTTATGGCTATTACACCCCGGTCATCGTACTGCATGACAGTGACGCCGAGCGCTTGCGAGAAAACTGCGAAAGCATTCGCCGCGTCGTCCAGGCTGAGGGGTTCGGGGCGCGCGTCGAGACGCTGAACGCCACCGAGGCCTTTCTCGGCAGCCTCCCCGGCAACTGGTACGCCAATATCCGCGAACCGCTGATCAACACCCGCAATCTCTCTGATCTCCTGCCGCTCAACTCCGTCTGGTCGGGGAGCCCTGTGGCGCCATGCCCGTTCTATCCGCCTAACTCGCCGCCACTCTGCCAAGTCGCCTCCGGCTCGACCCCATTTCGGCTGAACCTTCACGTCGATGACGTCGGCCACACGCTGATCTTCGGGCCGACAGGCTCGGGCAAATCAACCCTGCTGGCGCTGATCGCGGCACAGTTCCGTCGCTATGACGGCGCGCAGATCTTCGCCTTCGACAAGGGCCGATCGCTCATGCCGCTGACGCTCGCCGCGGGCGGCGATCACTATGAAATCGGAGGAGACAGCGACGACGAACTGAGAGCTTCACTCTCGTTTTGCCCACTCGGCGAGCTCTCAACCGATGGCGACAAAGCCTGGGCGACGGACTGGCTGGAGATGCTGGTTGCTTTGCAGGGCGTCACCATCACACCAGATCATCGCAACGCCATCGCCCGCCAGGTCGACCTGATGGCCAACGCACCGGGCCGCTCGCTCTCCGATTTCGTGTCGGGGGTGCAGATGCGCGAGATCAAGGACGCACTCCACGCCTACACTGTCGATGGCCCCATGGGCCATCTCATGGATGCGGAACAGGACGGGTTGACGCTTCAGTCCTTCCAAACCTTCGAGATCGAAGAGCTGATGAACATGGGGACACGCAACCTCGTCGCCGTGCTCACCTATCTCTTCCGCCGGATTGAGAAGCGCCTGACCGGCGCGCCGAGCCTGATCCTGCTCGACGAGGCCTGGCTGATGCTCGGCCACCCCCTCTTTCGCGACAAGATCCGCGAGTGGCTGAAGGTGCTGCGCAAGGCCAACTGTGCCGTCGTACTCGCCACCCAGTCGATCTCCGACGCGGACCGCTCTGGCATCATCGATGTCCTGAAGGAATCCTGCCCGACCAAGATTTGTCTGCCAAATGGCTCGGCGCGCGAACCCGGCACCCGCGAGTTCTACGAGAAGCTCGGCTTCAACGAGCGGCAGATCGACATCATCGCCTCAGCCATTCCGAAGCGCGACTATTACGTCACCTCAACCGACGGCCGGCGCCTTTTTGACATGGCACTCGGCCCCGTAGCGCTCGCCTTCGTCGGCGCCTCCAGTCGCGACCATCTCAAACGCATCCTCGAACTCAAGGCCGCCCATGGCACCAATTGGCCGGTGCATTGGCTGGAAGCGCGCGGAATTGCCCATGCGCAGCAAGTGCTTGGTCCGAGCCGAGTGGAACCACAAACGGAGAGGGCAGAATGAACAAGCCTCATGCGATCGGCCGCATCCTCGCGGCTGCGCTCACCTTGTCGCTTTCGTGCACCGAGGGGCACACTGGCGGCGGGCTCACCAGCGGAGCGACCGAATGGACGCAGATTCTCAACAATGGCGAACTCGTCCACCTCGTCGGCCAGTCCTCGCAGCAGATCAACAATCAGATCACCCAGATCTCGCAGCTCGCCGAGCAGATCCAGAACCAGCTTCGCATTTATCAGAACATGCTGCAGAACACCGCGCAGTTGCCGACCCACGTCTGGGGCGAGGTCCAGGGCGACCTCAACCAGTTACGCTCGATCGTCAATCAGGGGCAGGGCATCGCCTTTTCCATGGGCAATGTCGATGATGTCCTGAAACAGCGCTTCCAGAGCTACGCCGACTTCAAGACCAACCTGCCGAGCGAGTCGAGTTTCTCTTCCTCCTACCAGACCTGGTCGGCGACCAATCGCGACACGATCTCGGGAACGCTAAAGGCCGCAAACCTCACCGCCGGTCAGTTCGGCAGTGAGGAGGCGACCATGTCGCAGTTGCGCTCGATGTCTGAAGGCGCCGACGGCCAGATGAAGGCGCTTCAGGTCGGCCATGACATCGCCGCCCAAGAGGTCGCGCAGATGCAGAAGCTGCGGGGTCTTGTCTCCCAGCAGATGACCATGATGGCGACCTGGTACCAATCCGAGCAGTCCGAAAAGGACCTGTCTCAGGCTCGCCGCGAGGAGTTCTTCAAGTCGACCGCGCCATCGATATCCGGTGGACAGGAGATGCGCCCGAGATGGTGAACCGCACTCTTTTCTTTACCACGATGATCGCGAGCTTGCTCTCGGCCTCGATCGCCGGAGCGATCAGCTGGCAAGTCGCTGGTTCGAGAACCTGCATCGAAGGCAACGCTCCGGCGCAACCAACAGCATCGACCGACAGGCGGCAAAGCGACTTCTTCAAATCGACGGCCCCACCCCTTACCGGTGGCCAGGAAATGAGGCCACGATGGTAGCAGTCATGAGGCCCGCGGCCCTGAACCCAGCTTTGGCTGTGGCGGCCTGTGCCGCCGTTGCCGTTTTCATCACTTCTTCCCCCGCCCTTGCCGCCGACGGCAGCGTGCTCACCACCCTGGAAAACCAGGTGGTGGGAGCGGCCAAGGGCTGGGAGACCACCATCATGGATGCGGCGCGGTCGCTGTTCTGGATCCTCGCCGGGATCGAGATCGGGATTGCCGCCGTCTGGCTTGCCTTGCAGGCCGCCTCGCTCGACGCCTGGTTTGCCGAACTTGCCCGCCGCATCATGTTCGTCGGCTTCTTCGCCTTCGTGCTGGACCGGGGGCCAGCGCTTGCCAAAGCGATCGTCGACAGCTTGTTCCAGATCGGTGCCGGCGGCGGATCGGCTTCGCCCGCCAATGTTTTCAACGCCGGGCTCACCGTCGCCTCGAAGATGTCGGAGAAAATCTCCTTCGGCGTGTTCCAGGACAATGCCCTGGCGCTGTCAGCCTCGCTTGCCATGATCGTCAGCGTGATCGCTTTTTCGCTCGTTGCCGCGATCTTCCTTTCGGTCCTCGTCGAAATGTATGTCGGGCTCCTTGCCGGTATGATCCTTCTTGGCCTCGGTGGCTCGTCCTACACCAAGGATTTTGCAGTCCGTTATCTCGTCTATGCATTTTCCGTCGGCATGAAGCTGATGGCGCTCGTGATGATCGCCAAGATCGGTTCGGACGTGCTGATCGGTCTCGCGAATGACGCCGCCATCGGCGACCAGTATCAAACCGCCCTTGCGATCGCCGGCATTGCCGTCGTGGTCTTCGTCATCGCCATGTATGTGCCGACCATCCTTCAGGGCGTCGTCCAGGGCGCGTCAGTCACTGGCGGCATGGAATCGATCCGCCATGGCGGTCAAGCGGCGAGTTTCGCGGCCGGCGGCGCGGCTCTCGCCTGGGGCGGGGCTAGGGCAGGGGCGTCCGCCTACACATCGGCGCGCGCAGGCGGTTCCTCCTTCGGCAGCGCCGCTCTCTCCGGACTGAGGGGCGCGGCGTCCGCCGGCAGTGCCGTTGCGTCGGCCGCGAAGGACAAAGCCATCGGTTCGCCGGGCGCCTATTCCGGATCTCTCCTTGGGCTGGCTAATGCCAAGCTGGATCAGGGGCAATCGGCCGGGCAGGGGCGTCCGGCTTCGCCACCGCCGCCACCAAAGCATCAAGATTGACTTCATGAAGGAGCCCCGTCGTGGCCGAGCATCATCCCGACAATCCCTATCTCGCCGCACGGCAGGAATGGACCGAACGCTATGGCTCCTATGTTCGCGCCGCCTCTGCCTGGCGCCTCGTTGGCATCGTGAGCCTGTCGCTGGCAACCCTCAGCACCGGCTATGCTCTCTACCAGAGCACCGAGGTCAAGCTCGTTCCCTACATCGTCGAGGTCGACAAGCTCGGCTCCGCCGTCAATGCCGGGTTTCCCGCGCAAATCGAATATGCCGATCCACGCGTCGTGCGGGCAAGCCTGGCTGCCTTCGTGACGAACTTCCGGTCGGTCACACCTGATGCGGTCGTCCAGAAGCAATATATCGACCGCACCTACGCCCTCTTGCGCACCTCGGATCCGGCGACCGAAAAGGTCAACAACTGGTTCCGCTCATCCTCCCCCTTCGACAAGGCAAAGACCGCGACGGTCGCCATCGAAGTCAACAATGTGGTCCCACTCTCCGGTCAATCTTTCCAGATCGACTGGACCGAATATGAGCGCGATCGCAAGGGCAAGGAGGTCGCCACGCGCCGCTTTCGTGGCATCGCCAATGTCGTGCTGATCCCGCCCCAGGATGAAAGCGTCATCCGCCTCAACCCAATCGGTCTGTACCTCAAGGACTTTGACTGGACCGCCCAGATCTGAAAGGCCGCGCTCCCATGAAGGCGAATTCCCCAACCTCCAGCGCGGTGCGGCTGCGCTCCTTGCTGGCTCTCACGCTCGTCTGCTCGTTCCTCCTTCAATCGCGCGCCGACGCGCAATCGATGACCTTCAAGGAGGCAAAGGGGGTGGAGATCTCCGGACAATGGCGCGGCCAGACCGGACTGGTCACCAAAGGCCCGGACGGCAAGGTCATCTTTCTTTATGGCGAGGTTCAGCCCTCGGTGATCTGTTCGCCGCTCCAGGTCTGTGACATCGAGCTCCAGGGTGGAGAAATCGTGCGCGACGTGCTGGTCGGCGACACCGTGCGCTGGAAGGTTGAGCCAGCAACCTCTGGTGCGCCAGGCGGACAGGCCATCCACCTGATCGTCAAGCCCACCGAGCCGGGACTCCTCACCTCCATGGTGGTGACGACTTCGCGCCGCACCTATCATATCCAGCTCAAATCCCATCCGACCCAATACATGGCCCGCGTCGGCTTCGACTACCCGGAAGACGTCTCGACACGGATGGCCGACATCAACGCCCGCATCGAGGCGAGCACTATTCCAGGCGCCGGCATTCCCGCCGATCAGCTGAACTTCGGCTACTCGATTTCAGGCAGCGCCCGCTTCCGGCCAACACGCGTCTACACCGACGGCACCAAGACCTACATCCAGTTCCCGGAGTCCGTCGCCGCCCGTGAGGCCCCAGTCCTCTTCGTCGTCTCGGGAGGTCAGAACCGCATCGTCAACTATCGAATGAAGAGCAACATGATGATCGTCGATTTCGCGGTCGACAAGGCGATCCTGATCTCCGGCGTTGGCTGGAATCAGGAAAAGATCACCATCAAGAGGGGAGGGTGATCCGATGACGAAGTCTCTATTCGTCCGCCCCATGCTCGCCAGGACGGCCATGGTCGTTATGGTCGCCACGCTAGTCTCGGGCTGCGCCGGGATGGGGTTCGACGGGTTTGGAACCAGCGGCCTTGTCGCCAGCACGGCTCCGACCGAGATGACGACATTGGTGGCGTCCGCCATCGCCGGGGATCTCGTGCCGCGCCTTGCCGAACAGCTCGGGCAGGGCAAAGCCACCATCGTCCTGAAGCCTGACAACTCCGTCTTCGGCGCCGCTCTTGAGGCCGCACTACGCACCTGGGGATTTGCCGTCACCACGGACGGGGAAGTGAAGGATCAGAACGCGATCCGCCTCGCCTATGTGCTGGCACCTGTTGACGGCCAGATCCTTGCTCGTCTCACGACGGGCTCGCTGGAAATCGGCCGGATCTACACCACCTCGGGCACGGGGGCGATCCCGGCCAGTCCCGTCTCCGTCATGCAGCGTGGGTAGGGGGATCGATGGTTCAATCGCTGAAACTTGGCGGCTCTGGACAAGGGCATGGCGGCAATCAGAAGCCCGGCGCCGGCATCCGCCGGCTCAACCGTCTGCCCGTCATCATCGCGATCGCGCTCGCCGTCGCCTTCTTCGCTGTGATCCTTTTCGGTCTGACGTCGCGCGGCCTCGTCTTCCGTGATCGTGGCGACCAAAACGCGAGCGGAGGCCTGCCCGCGTCAACCTTTGCCGACCAGATGAAACGCGGTGTCACCGACGGGATCATCGGCGAGCCTCAGCCGCCGGCGGTCTTTGCCGCTGCTCCCGCCAATGATCCGCATGAAGCAAAGCCGAACCCGTTCAGTTCCGGGACAAAGCAAGCGGAAGACCCAACCCGTCAGAACGAGTTGGAATCCGAAGCGGCCTGGCGGGCACGGCTTATGCGTGAACAGCAGGAACAGGTTTTCCGCGAGCAGCAGCGTCAGCGCATGGCCCGTCTCCAGGCCGCCAATGTGGCGCTCGACTCCCCGCTTGCCGTCAGCACTGACAAGCTGAAGGCCGCGGTCACGGATGCAGTGCAGACCAACACAGGCAGTCAGGCCGCTCTTTCCGGGAGAACAGCGGCTTCGCCTGCCGCCGACCTCTTCAGTGCCGCCCTTCAGGCCGGCCTGAATGGCCAAAATGCCGATCCGAATGGACAGGGCAAGAAGGAGGATTTCTTCAATTCCGATCTCACCAAGCTTGGCTATCTGCCGAACCGGGTGGTGGCCCAGCAGTCACCCTATGAGCTGAAGCGAGGATCAGTCATCCCGGCAACGCTCATCACCGGCATCAATTCCGATCTGCCGGGAAGGATCACCGCCCAGGTCAGCCAGAACGTGTACGACAGTGCGACCGGCTATCGTCTCCTCATCCCGCAAGGAACGCGGCTGATGGGCCGCTATGACAGCAAGGTCGCTTTCGGCCAATCCCGCGTCCTCGTTGTCTGGACCGACATCATCTTCCCGAACGGCTCAACCCTGCAGATCGGCGGCATGGCCGGAACCGACGCCGAAGGCTATGGCGGCTTCAACGATCAGGTCGACAACCATTATTTCAAAACCTTCGGATCGGCGGTGCTGCTGGCCTTGATCGGCACCGGAGTGGATATGGCCGTCCCGGAAAACTCGACGCTAGCAAATCAGACCACCGCATCGGACGCAGCCCGGCGCAACTTTACCGAGACCTTCGGCCGCGTTACCGAGCGAACGATTTCGAAAAATCTCGACCTACAGCCTACGCTCGCGATAAGACCAGGCTTTCAATTCAACGTTCTTGTCGATCAAGATATCGTATTCCCAGGAGAAAGTACTAACTAGAATTATGCATGTCTCATATTCATATGAGCCACATTGGGAAATATGCATTAGGTTGACATGGAACTGCGTCATTAATGCTTAACTTGCGCAGATACTGCGCTATCTGTTCGGAAACAGTTCGCCAATATGGAGCGTACTCAGCTGCCTCGCATCACCCATAATTTTGACATGTTTAAATTCTCTCTATCTTGAGTAGCATCTTTGCTATAATCACCCTGAGACGAAGGCTAGCACTCAAGCAGTTTGGCGAGCTGGGCAATGCGGCGTTCCGATGCGTCATCTCAAAAGAGAGTTTGACGTCCACAGAGGCCGCAAGACGGAGACGACGTTCATTGCGGTTATGGTTTCAGAGACTAATCGACAGCCTCGCGGTCATACAGACGGAAGAAACGCTCCGGAAGACGGTTGCACATCTCATCCAAGACCTTGGCTTTGGTAGCTTCGCCTTCCTGCACGTCGAGCCTTCACGCACAGTCGCCGTCTCAAATTATCCGAGCGAGTGGCAACAACGCTATCTTGAAGGGAACTATCCCACCATTGATCCCATTGTGAAGACGGCACGTGCCCGCCTCCAACCGTTCACGTGGGGATTGGGCAACCCTCGGTCGGCTAAAACTCGCGCAGTTCGAGGATTTTATGAGGAGGCTTACGATTTCGGGATAAGGTCCGGGATCAGTATCCCCGTAAGAACAGCATTTCAGCACATCTCGATGCTCACGCTTGCCTCCGACAAACCCTCGCTTGACCTCGACAACGACATTGATCAGATCGCCGCTGTCACGGCAGTCGGCTATCTTCATGCCAAGATTGAGCAACAGGACAGTGGCGTTGTTGGGGGTAGCCGTGAACTTACCCCGAAGCAGGCACTTTGTCTTAAGTGGTCGGCCGAGGGCAAGACGATGCGCGACATTGCAGTGCTCGAGAACATGTCGTTCGCGACGGTGAATTTTCACCTGAACAACGCGCGCAAGGCGCTCGACGCCTGCAGTCTGGCACAAGCAACAGCCATTGCCACCAAGCTTGGACTCATTTGAGGTCTACATCGTCTATTCTGCCAATTTCGGGCACATAGCCAAGCACGTCGAGCAGAGTGGAAAGGCATGCTTGTTGGGCATGACACTCGATCATCGCCCTAATGTAGGCCAGACGAGCGGAATCGAAAGCGTCACGGCCACGCGCTTCGTCCCGGAGTTCTGCCAAGCGGAGCTCAGCGACATCACGAAGGAAGCGATGACGCAGCATCGCTTCCATTACGATCGACTCTAATACGCTTTTCGGAAGCACCTTTGTTAAGCCGACAATTGGCTTGATTTCAGTTCTATTTTCCGAGTTCGCACGTCCAGCGCTTTCTTCCATTGAATTGCTTCTGAGATAGGTCCACGGTTCGCCCCCGCCGACGTTATCCTTTGACCCCAAGCCGGGGGTTAGAAAACCGAACACAGTCGGCCCCTGAGACCTTTAGCACCGAGGCACCTGGACATATGTCTCAGGCCCCCGGCCAAATGGCCAGAGGATCCGATGTCGTAACGGCCGACATCAGCCGCTGTGTTCGAAGTTTCTACGCTTCGGGACGGCGCGTACCGTCCTAGACCTGTTATAGCTCCAGGGTTGGGCGCCGACAATCTTGGTTTCCCCTCAGGACATCAACGGCTCGGTATAAAGTGACAGTGCGGAACATCGGTGTCGTCGTCATGAATCGCCCGGCATTTGTGCTGGTGCGTCGGTCGAGACGCCGTCCGACAGCCGTCATCTGCTTATTGGCAAGACCAATGGGGCCTTTGCGATATATGGCAGATCGGCGAGAACTATAGTGTTAATAACATCTGCCATACCGGCGGACACATTTCTAGATAATCGAATGTTTCGATGCTATCGATCTGCAGCTTTACGATGTGTTGAACATATATTCTTCATTATTCTATAATTTTACGTACGAATATTTATAGGCATTCGACCCATGAGCGATTAAGTGTGATTACTTAAAAAGCAATTTTGTTGCTCGATTTTTACGCGAGAATGACAAAAGTTACCGTTCGTCAACAATCGAAGGGGTACCCAATCCGTACACTTTTCAATGAGATGGAATGACATGCCCTTTGTCAACGTCCGCAGCAAACTGCTACACCGGATCATCCTTACCGCGTCGCTTATCGTAGTGGTAAGCTTTGCTGTCTTCTCCGCCACGATCTACGTGCTGGAGCGCCAGGATCTCCAGGACAATGTCGCCCGTACCCTGGCAACAACCGGAAACAGCGTTGCCTCCGGCACCGGCAACTGGTTTCAGGGGCGCCTGCTGATGGCCAAGCAGGCCGCCGACGCCATCGGTACCTCCAGAGATTCCCTAGATCTCATCCTGACCGGCAAGACGCTGAGCTCAGAGTTCCTGTCGGTTTATCTGGGCGAGGAGAATGGTGACTTCATCATCTCGCCGAAGGCCGAGATGCCTGAGGGCTATGACCCCCGCAAGCGTCCCTGGTACATCGACACTGCCAAGGTCAATGCGACCCAGCTCACTGAGCCCTACATGGACATGGCGACCAACAAGATGGTCATTTCGGCCTGCGTACCCGTGACGGCGGATGGCAAGCTGATCGGCGTGTTTGGCGGCGATTTCGCCCTCGATGCCTTGATTGCCCGCATCAAAGCCTCCAATTTTGGCGGCATCGGCCAGGCTTTCCTGGTCTCCTCGGAAGGCAGGATCCTGGTGCACCCGGACGCCAGCCTGGTCGGCAAGCCCATGTCCGACGCGTTTGCCGGACTGTCGGCTCCCACCAGCGCCGGCATGATCGATACCTCCTTCGCCAACCGCGCGCAGGTCGCAAGCTTCGTCGCGGTCGACGGCTTGCCGGTCAAATGGTACGTCGGCGTCGCGGTCGACAGGGACATGGCCTATGCTAGCCTCAACCGGCTGGGGATCACTGCTCTCGTCGCGACCCTGATCGCCACCGCGCTGATGCTGCTGGCCCTCAGCCTGGTTCTGAAGCGCGTCGTCGCCCAGCCTATCACTACCATGACTGGCGCAATGCGCTCGCTAGCCGACGGCAACCTCAGGACCGACATCCCCGGTCTCGACCGCCGCGACGAGATCGGTCAGATGGCAGCGGCCGTCGCCGTGTTTCGCAGCAATGCCGAGGAACGCGATCGCCTTGAGGCGAGCCAACGAGCCTCGGTGGAGGAACGTGAACGCCGCGCCGCCCGCGCCGAAGCGCTCATCCAGGGCTTCCGTGCCGAAGCCACCAGCACGATCAACGTGGTGGTCGGCGCCGCCCAGCGCCTCGAGGCCTCCGCCCAGGAGCTGATGGCCACCGCCGAGGGCAGCGAACGCAGCAGCAGCGTTGCTGCCTCCGCCGCCGAACAGGCCTCCGGCAACGTTCGCTCGGTCGCCGCCACCTGCGAGGAACTCGAAGCCTCCACCACCGAGATCGCCCGTCAGGTCGGCACCTCCCAGACTGTGGCTGGCAAGGCGCGCGCCTCGGCCAACGAGACCCGCGAGACGGTCGGCCGGCTACTGGCCGCCACCGACCAGATCACTCAGGTGGTCAGCCTGATCACTGCCATTGCCGAACAGACCAACCTGCTCGCCCTCAACGCCACCATCGAGGCGGCGCGGGCCGGCGAAGCGGGCAAGGGGTTTGCCGTCGTCGCCGCCGAGGTGAAGTCGCTGGCCAACCAGACCGCCAAGGCCACTGACGACATCTCGCGCAAGATCGGCGAGATTAAGCTCGTGTCAGACAACACCGTCAACGCCATCGCCGAGATCGGTGACATCATCGAGGAAGTGAACTCGGTGTCGACCAGCATCACCTCCGCCGTCACCCAGCAGGCCGGCGCCACCGGCGAGATCACCCGCAACATGCAGGAAGCGGCGCGCGGCAACAGTGAACTGTCGCGGACGATCATCGAACTTAGCAACGGCGCCGCCACCACCCGCTCGGAAGCCCGGACGGTGCTCGACGCGGTTACCTCGCTGAAGGCCTCGTCGGTCGACCTCGGCCGCAAGGTCGAAAGCTTCCTCGCCGAGATCGACGCCGCCTGACAACGTCGAGTCATCGAGAATCGCAAAGCCCGGCCGCGCACAACGGCCGGGCTTTTGCTTAGGACGTTCGCATTTTGGTAACGAATCTGTCCGGCAAGAAAAGGGCTGTTTCCTTTCTATTTCGCCATTGCAGGTAGCCTTATCGGGCTGCAGCGTTCCTGAGTAGGTCCCGAATTTCTGTAAGAAGCGCGACGTCGGCAGGTACTTGCGGCGGGGCGTCGACGGGGGGCGTGGCGGCATCCTTGAGACGGTTCACCAACTTAACTAACAGGAACAGCACGAAGGCAACGATCACGAAGTTGATGGTGAGCGTCACGAAATTGCCGTAGGCTATCGTTGCTCCTGCCTTTCGAGCAGCCGCGAGGTCGCTGGGCACGGGTGGCCCAGAGAGCTGAACATATTGATTGGTAAAATCTATGCCGCCGGTGATGAGGCCGATCACCGGCATAAGAATGTCGGCAACGATAGAGTTGACGAGCCCGCCGAAGGCGCCGCCTATTATTACGCCAATAGCAAGATCGATCAGATTGCCGCGCAAGGCGAACTTTTCAAATTCTTTGAGCATTAATTTGGTCTCCATGTCTCAAGGTCGGACGCCCCTCGTTAACGTCCGACGTGCGGCGCGGTTTCCAGGCTTGGGTCAGCTTTGGGGACTGAAAAACCTGCGCTGCTGGGTTTTGCTATAAGCGCGTTTCGTCAGGGCTCTGAAATCCGCCTTGAGACCAAGAGCAAGAGCCGAAGCGGCATCGGGCAAATCGCAAATCCCGAGTTGATGCGGCTTCGCCCCTTATTGGCTCGCCCTTACAGAATTCCCGCAGTCAGGAACAAACTTGGCAGATTAGCGTTGCATAACTCGTTGCATAGGAGGTGCTTGATGCTCACCCGTCGTTCCGCTCTTTTCGGAGCCGCGGCCGCGGCTGCCATCGTTTCAGCCGTTCCGGCTATGGCCCAGGATGAATCCGACAACCCCATGGGCGGCACCGTCGCCGACCCGAAGGCACTTGCCAAGCTGCCGCGCGTCAAGGCGGAGTTGGTTCCGCCCCCCAACGTCATGAAGCATGATCAGGTCGCTAAGGGCGGGCCGAAAATCGTCGAATTCCAAATGACGGTTCACGAGAAGGAGATCGTCATCGACGACGAGGGCACATCCTTCCAGGCGCTGACCTTCGAAGGATCGATGCCTGGCCCGACCTTCGTGGTGCACGAGGGCGACTATGTGGAACTCAATCTCATAAACCCCGAATCCAATACCCTGCCCCACAACATCGATTTCCACGGTGCGACGGGTGCGCTGGGCGGAGCGCAATTGACACTAATCAATCCGGGAGAGCAGGCAACGATTCGCTTTAAGGCGACTCGCGCCGGGGTGTTTCTCTATCACTGCGCGCCTCCAGGCATGATCTCCTGGCATGTCATGTCCGGTATGAGCGGCACACTCATGGTGTTGCCGCGCGACGGCCTCAAGGACGCTAACGGCAAGCGCATTAGCTACGATCAGGTCTATACGATCGGCGAGTTCGATCTTTATGTTCCGCGCGACGAGACGGGAGCATACAGGAGCTATGAGAGCGCCGGAGATGCCTTCGCCGACACGGTGGAGGTCATGAAAAAGCTCATCCCCACCCATGTAGTCTTTAATGGCAAGGTTGGCGCGCTCACAGGCGATAACGCCATGAAGGCAAAGGTAGGCGACACGGTCCTGTTCATCCACTCGTCCGGCATCATGGATTGCCGACCGCATCTTATCGGCGGTCATGCCGATTGGGCTTGGGAACATGGGAAGTTCAACAATCCCCCGCAGAGAGATTTCGAGACGTGGTTCATTCGCGGGGGAAGTTCCGGCGCGATGGTCTACACCTTCCTGCAGCCCGGAATCTACAACTACGTCGACCACAATCTAATCAAGGCGGAGCAGCTTGGCGCTCTGGCACATGTGAAAGTCGACGGCGAGTGGAACCACGATCTCATGACTCAAATCCTTGCGCCCGGCGCAATCACCAAATAGCCTGACAGGCGCTAGTCCATGTTTTTAGAGACCCGAACCTATCAGGCGGGAAAAGCCACAATTAACCTTTAGCCCCGTCCGAACCGGACGGGGCTAAATTACAATGAACGCTTACAGCTTCGGACTCGTCGCAGGTACCAGCGAACTAGGCATTCCGCCATGAATTATTGATTTTGCGTTACTTGGTTTCGTTTCGAATGCTATTGCTTTTGCGCTAAAGGCAAACTGGCAACAAAGTCCTTCCGGAGTCGCCATCCATTCAGCCCGCCCTCTCGGATCGTGGGCAAGACTATTTCTGATCAATATCGAACCGAAGCCCTTCTTGCTGCCGTCGATCGGCGGGCCGCCGACCTCGCACCAATCCAAGGTTACGACGGCAGAATCCGCTGCCCCGTCGGTGACGACTCGCCATCCGATGATGACCCTGCCTTCGGCGTTGGAAAGTGCGCCGTACTTCAGCGCGTTCGTGATCAGCTCGTGTAGCGCAAGCGCTACTCCAAGCCCGGTGCGAGGGCTGAGCTCAGCATCGACCTTGGCTTCGATCGTCACGCGCCCGCTCGGATTGCTTATGACGGTCAGCGTGTCCTGCACGATATCCGTCAGGCGACATTCCTCAGGTCCGGCAAGAATTCTGGTTTGCGCCTTGTTGAGTGCGGCGATGCGCTCTCCGAGGCTCTCCCGCGCAGATTCTAGCGAGGGTGCCCTGCGTAGGGTGTTGTCGACGATGATCTGCATGATGGTGAGTATATTCTTGACCCGGTGGGCACTCTCGCGTGCCAACATGTCGAGGCGCTCCTCGATCTGTTTTCGCCGCGTCAGATCGTGCACGGCGCCCAGCACCCGCTCCGGGCGGTTATGGACATCGCGTATGATCGTGCCGCGGGCGCCTATCCAACTCACACGGCCGTCGAGCAGCAATCGGAATTCGTGCGAAGTCTCGATCTCGTCGCTTGGGCCGGACGTCATCGCGTTCGTTCGCGCGGCATCCTCGGGGTGAATACGCGTCATGAGGTCTGGGACCGGAATATCGTCCTGGGCATCGGCAAGGCCGAAGAGCTCGCGAAACACGCGCGTGCCCCTGACTGTGTTGCTCATCAGGTCCCAGTCGTAGGTGCCGAAGCCCCCGCCCTCCTGCGCGAGCCGCAGCAATTCCGTCTGGCGTTGCAGGTCGCGCTGTGCCTCCCACTGCGCCGACGTGTCATGTCCCTGAACGAAAATGCCGGTGACGGCGCCCGACCCATGCCGGATAGGTTGATAGATAAAGTCGATATGCCGGAGCTCCGGCTCGCCCCCACCGGCAGGCCGGAGAAAAACGGGAACCGCGCGTCCCACGAACGGCTGGCCGCTTTTCCACACGTCGTTCAGAATATCGACAAAGCCTTGGTTCACCACCTCCGGCAGCGCCTCGGCCACGCTGCGCCCGATCAGGTCCCTTCGGCCGACTAGGATTTGATAGGCATCGTTAGCCAACTCAAAGACGTGATCCGGTCCCTTCAGTACGGCGATGAAGCCAGGGGCCTGTGCAAATAGATCGCGCAGCAGCGCGATTTCGGTCGAGAGCTTGGCGCTGGTGGTTTGTACGGCGTGGGCGCGGGATAGCACGCCGGACTCCGCCATGTTGGAAAGCGCGTCTCGTTGCCGCAAGGTTTCCAGCTCGGTCACGTCGACGGTGTGCTGAAGAATATAGGCAAGCTCGCCGTTTTTATTCCTGATGGGGGTGTGCGTGGCGCTCCAGTAACGGACGAGAGGAGGTTCATCCGGTCTTGCCGTGTTGTAGGGAATAAGCGCGATATGATCGGGTTGGTTCGTCTCCAAAACCCTAGTTAGTGAAGTCGCCAGTATTCGATAGGCATCCGACGCCGGATCGGCGGGAAACGCCTCGAATAGGAGACGGCCGACTATTTCCTCACGAGCATTGCGCCCGACGGCCCTGAGATAAGCGTCATTGCATCCGGCGATCACCAAGTCGCGCGTGAATACGACGTACGCATTAGGTGAGGCGTTGAACAGTTCGCGCAAATCGAGATCTTCTGTCGCGAGATTCGTGAACATGGTAGCTCCGTTGCCGACGGCATGAACTAATTAAAAAGAATATCTTCCCTCTCGAAGCATAACGATAAGGGGTCTCCTTAGTGCAGAAGCATCCGTCAGGTGTCAAGATCTGGTGAGAGAGCGTCATATGCACGACTCACATCAGAAACACTAAGTGCATTCTGGAGGTGATATGTCAGGTTTTGAAGCTCAACGGATCGGTTCCGGCCGCTCCAAGGGGTCATTTCCTTGCCGGTCGTCTCAAAATCAGATGACGCTGAGGAAAAAGAAGGAACCTGCATTTGTCCGTTTCGTTTTTTGCGAAGTACTGATGACGTCAAGGAGAGGAAATGTCGACACTAGCATTGGACCGTGAGGTTGTCGGAGTGAGCCCCTACGTCTTATCTCTGAGTCGGCAGGGCACAAAGCGAGACGCCAAACCCATCATCAATTTTTCCCTTGGAAAGCTGTCGGTCGAGATAATCGCAAGCAGTGACTCCCTTTGGGCATTCGTTCGCAGGAAAGGGCGCGGAGGAATTGCGTTACGCGTCGCCTATCTTGCAGGCGAGTTCGAGTGTACCGAGCTGAAAGGAAAAAAAGGTGAAGCGGCCCGCCTTAAGCTTCGGAGTGCGCTCGGAGTGCACGCAATTTCATTCGTGTCAGGAAGTTCCGGAAGTGAAGGGTTCGAGCGGCTTCGGGTCACCGTGCGCTTGACGCCGGTAGCGCGGATGGTCATTCCATTCATGCCGCGCGATCTATATCCCCTCGACGCGAAGGATGATCCTCTAGGCGCAAGGGGCGTCGTGGAGGCCGGGCAGCGCGGACTCAACAGCGGGCTCCTTTATTTGCATATCAAGGAGCCGTCCTTCGGCAGCGTTCTTTACTTCCAGAACCTGACCGCAATGAACGACTACTACCAGGCGACGAAGACCAAGCCCGACGGCGCGGTCGGCGGAGAGTGGCCGGAGCTCGGCTACCTGATCCCTACACCCCCGCAAAGCGGCACTCCGCCGACGGACGCACTGGAAGGCGGCGTGGAAATCACGCTCTCTGATGCCCTCCTGGTCTTTGACGAGGATGTACCCTCCAACGAGCGTATTTCGGCACTCCGCTTCCTTCAGATGCTCGGTCTGGTTTATAGAATTATCGATAAGCCCACGGTCGACTTCCACGATTGGGTGGAGCGGGCCGAGAGAACGCTGCGTGATCTCGATCGAGCTCCCGAGGCAACCAGCGAGCATTACGGCCACCGCTACATCCATCCATATACGAACGCCGAATATCCCGACATCATGGTGCAGATGTCGATCGTGGAGGCGGTCCATGATTGGGGAAAGTGGTGCGGCGAACCTCATCCGCTCAAGGCCGAGTTCATGGCCGGGCTGGAAAAATTCTACGACCCGAAGCTGAAGTCGCTGCGCCGCTACCTCCCCAACGTCGGGGACGACAAGGACGCGGACGCGGTCGACAGCTGGTATCTCTATCACCCGATGATGAACCTCGGCGTCCTCGCCCTCGACGGTGACGAGGCTGCGCGCGACCTTCTCATGAAGTCCATCGACTTCGGCATCAAGGCCGCCCATCACTTCAAGTACAAGTGGCCTGTCCAGTACAAGATCACCGATTTCAGCATTATCACCGAGACCGCCGAAGCGGACGGCCGCGGCCAGACGGACGTCGGAGGCATCTACGCCTGGGTCATGCTGCAAGCTTACGAACTGACCGACGACGAGAAATTTCTGAACGAGGCGCGAGCCGCCATCGACGCAGCCGTCGGGTTGGGCTTCAACATCAACTATCAGGCCAATCTTACGGCGTGGGGCGCAGTAGCCTGCATGCGGCTATGGAGGTTGACCAACGAGCGGACCTACCTCGAACAAAGCTACGTCTATCTCGCGAGCTTCCTGCACAACACGGAGATCTGGGAAAGCCGGATAGAGCTTGCGGTACACTACCGCAATTTTTTGGGCGTCACCTGCCTGCAGGATGCCCCCTACATGGCGGTATACGAGGTGTTCGACTCGTTCGCCGCGTTCGAGCGCTATCTCGACGACGCGGGCACCGACGTTGACCCAACCGTCCGCATGCTCATCGTTGAATTCTGCAAATACGCACTTGATAGCGCCTGGTACTACTATCCCGACGCACTGCCGCCGGAGGTTCTATCGCCGACGCAACGTGAGACGAATGGACACATCGACCGCAAGCTGTCGTTCCCGCTGGAGGACCTCTACGCCGACGGCCAGCCTGCGGGACAGGTCGGCCAGGAGGTTTACGGTGCGGGTGCCGCATTCATCTTTGCAACGCGCGCGTTCCACCACGTAGACGGCGCGCCGTTCCGTCTGTACTGCGACCATATCGGGCCGCAGATACAGAGTTCCGGTGATGGTAGTCTTTCCATAGTGCTGGAGGGTGACGAAGCCTGCGTTACGAGGATTGCTCTGCTACGCCTGAAGCGTAGGAAGCTTGGCACCTTCGACCTGAAGACGGCTTCCGGAGCAAGCATCGAAGCCGACGAAACCACGCCGGATCGAGTGAGTTTCGTGGTGCCTGCGAACGGTCGTTATCTGCTAAGCTGGCACTGAACAAAGAGCCGAGGCGAGGCCCGCACAGCGCCTTGCCTCGCTCGCGCGCAGTAGAGATTGCCGCCAAGCTATACTTTTAGACAGCGTGGCCGCTTCTCAAGCACGGCTTACCGATGGGACTCGTCGAGGAAATGACCATGGCGGTGATGCTGAGCGACGGGCTTTCGACCGAAGCGCTCTCTGAATATTCAGAGCGAACAAAGCCGATCCATTTCGACTCGATCGTAACGCGACGGCAAATCACGCTACTGGTATTTCAGCACACAATCGCCCCTTAAGCCGCAGCAACGTCTGAACAAAATCTTACGGATCCTTCATCTACGACTTGCCCGAACAGGCGCACCAGATCCGGGTCGAGCTTGACGGTTCTATTAATCGGGTTTGCCAACACGCCGGGACCGTCGATTGCACGCGCGACCTGAGGGGGGCAATATCGCAGGGGCTTTGGGTGTCCCTTGCGGGCCATCATCTCTCATCGGGATGGGTCCCACCTATGCCACCGCTCTCCGTTCCAGGCAGATCAGCCGTTTGATGTTGTAGACGAGGTTGGCGAGCCCGATCTTGGTCGTCGCCCTGGCAATGCCGATGGTCCGGATGAACAGCCCCATCCGGCTCTTCTGTTCGGCAAAGACGTGCTCGACGTGAGAGCGCACCTTGGACTTGAGATTGTTGGCTCTCCGCGTCGCCTCACTCATCGGTTTGCCTTTGGGCTTTTTGCGATGGACGCAGCTGACGAAGCCGTTGTCATCCATGAACCTCTCGTTCTCCTGGCTGCGGTAAGCCGTGTCGGCCCAGACTTTCCCTGCCGTATTGGTCTTGTCGAGCAGTCCCTTGCGCAGCACGGCACCTTCATACAAGGCGGCATCGGTAGCCTGCCATTTGCGGATGAAGCCAAAGCCGGCGTCGATCGACACATGGTTCTGATAGCCGTAGGTCGGGATGGCGATGTCGACCGGCGGCTTGGTCCCGTCGGCTTTCTGCTTGGCCTTCTTGAACTTCACCGTCCAGCGAGCGTCACGGTCCTTGTGGCGGAGTTTGGCGGGGCGAGCCTTCCAGCCTTCAGGAATCCGTCCCTGTTTGACCTTCTCCCTCTCCTCGTCGGTCATGCGCTGCTTTGGGGCCGACACCAGCGTCGCATCGACGATCTGGCCGGACACGGCGATATAGCCGGAAGCGCGCAGCGCAGCATCGAAACGGTCGAACAGCGGCTTGATCGCCTCGGCCCGAGTGAGCTTCTCCCGGAACAGCCAGATCGTCCGCGCGTCCGGCACCCGGTCCGAAAGCGTCAAGCCGAGGAAGCGCATGAACGACAGGCGGTCGTTGATCAGGAACTCGGCGCGCTCGTCGGAGAGGTTGTTGGCCGCCTGGATCACCAGCACCTTGAACATCATCACCGGATCGAACGGTGGCCGACCGCCCTGCGGGCCGCTGGTATAGCCGAGCGCCGCCGATAGGTCGCCGCGGAACATCTCGAAATCAACGGTCTTGCCGAACGCCTCCAACTGATCGCCGAGATCGCTCAGGCGCTTCAGCCGGTCGTCAAAGTCAAAAAAGCCAGGCAGTCCAGACATCTCCAGAGCCCTCCGCCATAGGACGAAGGGAATCACAAAAACCCTGATTTGGCGAGGTTTTTAGAACCGTCCAGCTTTGTGCCCACCATCGAAACGAGGATGGTATAGGCCTCGTCGAGTCGCTTAGGCGCCTTGTAGGCTCGCTTTTCGGTCAAGGCAGCAAAGATATCGCAGATAGTGATGAAGCGGGTAATGTCATCTATCTCGTTGCCCCGAAGCCCGTTCGGGTAGCCTGACCTGTCAAGGTACTCGCGATGGTCGCGAGCAACCCGGGCGATCTCGCCTCGGGTGTGCCCATCGCGGGGCAGGATTTCGTAGCTATGGAGAAAATGACGTTTCATGATCTCCCATTCCTCAGACTCGAGTCTGACCGGACTTGTCCAAGATCTCTAGCGGTATCTTGGCTTTTCCCACGTTGTGGAAGAAGGCGACGTCGAACAGGCGTCCCGTCTGCATCTCGCCGAACCCAAGAGCCCGCGCGAAGGCCAACGTATAGCCGGACACGAGGGATCAATGCTCAGCCGTGCCATCGTGATAGTTTCGAATCAGGTCGATCCAGGCCGACATCGGCGACTTGCCGATGAGTTCTTTCATCGCCCTGCGCTGGCGCGACAATTCTTCAAGCTTCGGCGCTACCGGATTGGCACGAAGCCGGGCGAACAGGTCGACCACGGAATTGGCGATCTTGTTGGACATCGAGGCGCGGATCGCAGCTGCTCTGGAAGCGCGGTAGACTGCGTTCGCATCAACCTGGGCGATGAGGTTGACGAGGCCCGTCACGCTCGCATCCGTGGTGATGTTGATGAACGGGAAGCCGGCCTGCTCAAATGCCATGAAGGTATCGGACGCCATGCCGGTCAGGTAGAGGACGGTCCGCTTCTTCCTGTCGCCAACGATCTGCAGCAGGTTCTCCGGAGTATGGATCCGGGGATCAGTTCGGCCGGTGATGACCAACAAGTCGCCATCTCCGGCACCCGCGATGCTCATTGGCTGGAGAGGCAAGCGGTCGGCTTCAAACCCCTGCGACAGAAGAGCATGCCGACAGGGATCCGACTTGTCGTAAGGCTCGCCCAATAGGTGAACTTTAAGCAGAGGGTTTTTATGAAGTTATGTCCTGTTGTTGGCCTGCCAACGGCCTGAGCCATTCCCCGCATGGCTCGGCAGCCGTCAGCCGGCGCGTAGAGTCCTCACAAAAATCTCCACTTCCCTTTCGAGGTCCGTGGCGCGCCCCTGGAGGCCGGATGACAGCTGCATGAGCTGTGTGGCAGCCGCCCCCGTCTGCTCGGCGGCATGGCCAACGCCGTGGATGTTCTGAGTGACCTCATGGGTGCCAACCGACGCGCGCTGGGTGTTGTTGGCGATTTCCGAGGTAGCATGGCCCTGTTGCTCAACAGATCCGGCAATCGCCGAGGTGAGGTCGCGGATGGTGGCAATGGTGGAGACAATGGTTTCGATTGATCCGACCGTGGCGGAGGTCGCAGCCTGGATCTCGTTGACCTTCTTGGAAATTTCCTCGGTTGCCTTGGCGGTCTGTCCAGCAAGGTTCTTCACCTCCGAGGCAACAACGGCAAAGCCCTTGCCAGCCTCGCCGGCACGGGCGGCTTCGATCGTCGCGTTGAGCGCCAGAAGGTTGGTCTGGCCAGCGATCGCTGAGATGAGATTGACCACATCGCCGATCTGGGCGGCGGCAGCCGACAGTTCCCGGATTTGAGCCTCGGTGCGGGAGGCTTCTTCGGTCGCCGTCAGCGCAACCGCTGCTGACCGCGTAACCTGGCTGTTGATCTCCTGCACGGAACCGGTCATTTCCTCGGTCGCTGAGGCAACACCCTCGACGTTGAGCGCGGCTTCCTCGGCGGCGCCGGTCACGGCTTGAGCTTGGCGTGAGGTCTCTTCGGCTGTTGCAGAGAGATTCTCCGCCGACGAGGCCACTTCCTTGGACACACTCACAAAATCCTCAGCGAGCCTGCCCATGCTGGACTGGAACCGATCGGCAATGCGATTGCGTTCCAGAATGAGTTCCTGTGCTGCCTTCGCATCGTTTACTTCCTGCTCCGCCTTCAGCTGTTCCGCCTCAACAGCCTTATCCCGAAGCTTGCCGGTCGCTCGCCAGAGGTTCGCAATCTCATCCGTCCCGCTGACGGCGGGAATTTCAGTCTGATAGGCACCATCGGCAATCTTGCCAACGACATTGGCCACACGATCGAGCGGCCGCGACACGGCAAAAATGCTGAGCCAAAGAGAGTAGATCAGGAGAAGCGAAGAGCCGCCGGCGGCCAGCAGGACAAACGTTGTGACCCTTTGCCGGGCGAACACCTCCATGAGGTCTTGCTGAACCTTAAGGTCAGCCATGTTTTGCTCTACAAGGGCATCAATGCGAGCCTGAAACGCCTTTCGGTTCGCCCGGTTCTCATCGTTGTTTCCGAACTTGTTGGCTTCGACCGGAGAGACCTCCACACCAAGACGCGCCAGCTCGGTCCGGAACTTTGTAAAGTCCGCCGCTTGTGTTTTAACTTCGGAAAGCGCCGCCTTGTCACCCTCGTCGGCGATGTTGTCCCACTCCACGAGAAGCTTGTTCAACTTGTCGAGGCTTGCCCTTATGCCCTTGGCATAGTTCTCGGCCGTCTTGGTGTCGGCAGCCGCGTAGATCCCCCGAGAGTCGGCGACGACCGAGGTGACGATGCCATTGAGCTCCTCGCCTAGAAACGCATGAACATGCGTGTGGTCGAGCTCTGTGACCATCTCGCCATAGCTAAGGATCGAGTTAACGCCTAAACCGGTAAGGCTCGCCAAACCAATGGCGAAAGCCGCCGAAAGTGAAAGGATTTTCGTTTTGATGCGCATAGCTTAGCCTCACTTCTAGAACGAATCTAGCTCGTGTGCATTGACAATGAGTTACCGCATCGCTCCGAAAACCCTTTCATTCGATTAGGTATTTTGCCTTCCCTGGCTTTGTTTCACGCTTCGTTGAACGATCTACAGTCGCAATAGATAAATCTTCAACAGGTCTGATGGGAATGCCGATAACTCAGGCAATAAATCTATCCTAGGTCGATCGGCAAGATCCGGTCCGTGTATTCCGTGAACTCCTCGGCCGAGAGCCCGTCGTTGAGCATCGCTGCCATGGCCACCTCCTCGACCAGCCCCATCGGCACGTGATGCTTCAGATAGTCCCATGCTCTTTCAACGAGGCTCTCAGGCGTATGCCCGGGTAGAGCTGCCGCATGGGACCTGGCTTTTTCAAAATGCCCCCAGGTGTGGTCAAGGGGAGGGGCTTCGCCGGTGACCAGTTGTTCGGTCAGCATTCCGGCAAGTGCCACAAGCACGTGTCGGATACGGTCGTGCTCGGAGAGGATGGGTGTGTCATCGAAAAACGTCCTGCCAAGGCTGTTGTCGGCTTCGGACAACTCGATCCGGATACCCTTGAACTCGCAGGCGACGGCCATGATCGCATGCCCGGCTTCGTGTACGGCCGCCTTATATCTTTCGGACTGGAGCATGTCTGGAACCTCCGCTTCGGCGAACTGTTACGGTTCGCCTCGCTACAGGTTTGCGTAGAACTCCGATCCATGCAACCGATGTTTATTTCCTTAAAGATACTATAGCTGGTCCGAAATACCCGCGCGGAAGAAGACGACATGACGGAGGAAGCTGACTGCACCACGTTCGACATGTCTGCGACCAATGCTGCTGCCTACGTTTTAAACAACTCGCTTCAGGCCTCGGAACTCCAAGCTCTCATCGCCTCTGTTCACGACGTGGTCGCTAGCCGTGAGGGGCTTTTTTCGCTGGGCTGAGGCTAATAGTGTCACATCGGTCGGGAATGTCACCTCTGTCCATACCTGCCTAGACGGGTAACAACAGATCTACCGATCAATATATATGCTGTTCAATATTTATTAGCACTTTGTAAAATACTGAAGAATAAAGTAAGTTATGTGTAACTCTGGAAACTCTCATGGTAGGCCTTCTCAGGGCGAGGATCGTGCTCCTTATGGCGATGCTGGCAGGGTTGGTTCCCTTTATCGCCAATGAGATAATATGGACTCGGTCGGATCTGGCGCAGCAACTCGAAGCCATCGACAAGAGTATGGCCGCTTCGCTGGCCAGAACACGGACAGCGTTCGTTGACGCGCGAGCCGAGGTCGAAAGGCTGTCTGAGACCATTGCTCTAAGCCATGAGTTGAGAAGTCTGTCGACGAATAATTGCAATGAGAGCCTGGCCCGCATTCTCCGGATCCAGCAAAAGGTCGAGCGCATTTCGCTCATCGGACCGCACGGCGTCATAGAGTGTTCCTCCGACAAAAGCGCCGTCGGCGTCTATGTCGGGGACCGCGAGTATTTCAAGCACGCGCTTGCAACCGACCGTGTGGTCTGGAGTGATTTCATTCCGAGTAGAATCGTCAACAAAGTCATCACACAGTCGGCCAGAGCAGTTCGAAGTCAGAACACAATCGTCTTCGTTCTCGCCATTGCTCTCAACACTGACTATCTCCGCCAGGTGACGCTCCAACAGTTCGAGCTTCCCCTGACGCATGCCATGCTGCTGGATGCTAATGGCAATCGCTTGGACTCGGGAACAATTCTTGGAACGGGCAACGCAATTTCCCCGGAAGCGGTCCGTCGAGCGATCCAGATCGGTGACGGCCTGATTCAGCCGGGAACCTACGGTGCGGGAGACGACGTCATCGGCGTGGCGCTTCTGCCCGGCACAATGGATAGGGTGGCATTCGGAATCTCGACAAAATCCGTGCATGACGCGGCGGTGAGCAGTATGCTTCGGCGGCTTGCCGTTATGGGCCTTGTCATCCTCTGCATCGCCTCTTTGACTTATGCGGTGCTCGAATGGTCGATCCTGCGTTGGCTAAAGCAGGCGACCGACGTTGCCGCACGTGTGTCGGCGGGTGACTGGTCGCGAAGGGTCAACGTTCTATCCCCCTTGCCGGATTTGTCGCTCCTTGGAAGGGCAATCAACATAATGCTCGACAGTCTGGAGATGTCTGTCCACAGCGACGGTCTCACCGAGCTGGCGAATAGGCGAGCACTCGATCGGAGTCTCCAGACCTCGCTCCAACGCCTCGAAACCAAGGGGGTCGGATTCTCGCTCGTTATGATCGACATCGACGCATTTAAGGCGTTCAACGATCATTATGGCCACGCCAGCGGAGATGACGTCCTACGTGTGCTCGGCACCATAATCCGCAAGTTCGCATCCAAGCAGGACGAGATGGCGGCCCGATACGGCGGCGAGGAATTCACGTTGGTTCTGTGGGAAACCGAAGGACAGTCGCTCTCAAGTTTGGTCGAGCAGCTGAGGTGCGACATCGAGGCGATGGGAATCCCCCACGACTTCTCGCCTCACGGCACCGTGACGGTAAGCATCGGATATACCGTAGCCGTTCAGGGAGACAGTGCGGTTTCGTTGATCTCCCGAGCAGACGGCTGGCTCTATCTGGCAAAAGCAAACGGTCGAAACCGTGCCGAGGGCGGACGCGGTGGCGCCACGGTGGCAACTCTGCCATCGCCCAGAGGGACAACGCTTGATCCGAAAGCATAACAACGCGCTGCACAAACCCGGAGACCCTTGAATGGGCACTTATTACAGGGACGCCATGGTCCTCCCCACTGATAGAAGGAGAGAGTACTTCCGAAGGGCGGTCACCATTGGGATCGGCGAATATCTAGCCAAGCGCGGCATTGCATGCTCGATGCAAGATCTCCAAGGACTGCTGGATGGTTTGATGGTAGAGCTAGCTGAAGGGCGCATTCCGAGTTCGGACGTCCTGTCTTTCGGGTTGGCGACTGCGGCTCAGTATTTCTCTTTCGAGGATGAGAGCGCCCTATACGAGTTTATCGATAGCGGAGCGGCACCTTGAATGTCGGGCGGAAACGAGTCACCGGCGGCCGCATCGACAGGCCTACTCAACGCCGTACCGAGCGCGGACGGTCTCGGTTGCTTCCGAAAAAGCCTTCGTCTCCCCGCAAAGGCTCAGCGCAGCGGACAGCAACGCTTCAACGATAAGCTGCCGCCGGATGCCCTGCCTTATCTCCATATAGCTGCATATCTCGATGAAATCGACGTATTCCGGCCGAGGGTTTTTGACCAGTCGATCTGCCATTTGGATCATCATGCATCCCCGTAAACGGACCGGAGCTTATCCCTCCGCCGAGCCCCCTGACATACGTTAGATTGATCAGACACGGGGTGCACCGTTATATTTCGGGACCTATTTCGTCGTAAGCATTATGTAGTACCAACCGTTTGTATTACCAATAATACAGCTTGCACCGACCCTGAAAACTAATCCTGATGAAGTTGTCAGCCCAAAAGTAGTCACGAGCGCAAACCCTCACTCGTCCTGGCAACTTCCCTATTGCATCTCTGGAGGATGGCTCGGCCCCTGGGACGCATGTCCGGCCTCATGGGAGGGGCGCGGTCTCTCGGCGGTTCGACGAGTGCGTACGGCCGGAACGCTGAAACCCCTCGCGGCAATATCCCCCCATCTGTCGTGACCTGCCGCAGCGCAGCTGTCTGTCAGCTGGCTGTCGGCGATCCGAGAAGACCTTCTATTCGGTCCGCCGAACAGGGCCTCCCCAAAAGGTAGCCTTGCAACTCATCGCAACCCAACGAACACAGCACTTCCTTCTGCCCGGAAGTCTCGACCCCCTCGGCCGTTGCCTTGATGCCTCTGGCATGGGCAAGCGTAATCATGGCTCGGACGATTTCGACGTCGCTATTTGATGAATCGATGTTCCTCACGAAACTCTGATCGATCTTTATCCTGTCGAACTCCACGTCCCTGAGGCGAGTGAAATTGGATGAACCGGTACCGAAGTCATCGATGGCAATCGAGACGCCAATGTCCGAGAGACGTCTCATGCACTCGACGGCTTCCGTCCCCGACCCAATTAACTCTGACTCCGTCAGTTCCAGCTCCAGCTTACTCGCGGGAAAGCCCGTGGTCACCAGTATGCTCTCGACAGAACGCGCAAAGCCGGGCTCGATCAGTTGTTTCGGAGATACATTGACCGACAGCTGGCTGATCGGCCAAGCGAGCGATTCCCGACATGCGCGTTCGAGCACCCATATTCCAAGCTCGCCTATCAGTCCGATGCTCTCGGCAACGGGAATAAAGGCCGCCGGCGATATGGCTCCCTTCTCGGGGTGATGCCAACGGGCAAGGGCCTCGACGCCCTGCAACTGCCCGCTATTGCACGCGAACTTCGGCTGGTAATGCAGAAAAAACTGCGACTTGTCGACCATGGCGGTCCTGAGGTCCTCCTCGATTGCCGCCGCAGTCTGCATCGTTTCGTCCATCTGCGTGCCGAAGATCGAGTAGCGTCCGCGGCCTGCGGCTTTGGCATGATAAAGGGCGACATCCGCCTTTCTGTCGATTTCCGTTCTGTGCATCCCATGGGTAGGCGCAAATGCCACGCCGACGGTGACGCCAACGAAAGTGACGCGGCCGGCGATTTCGATCGGAGACTTTAACGCGTCGATAACCGCAACGCAGATTGCCTCCGCATCTCGCGGCGAACTCCTCGGATGAATGACCGCGAACTCGTCACCGCCGATGCGGAATAGCTCGGCACCCTCCGGCAGAACGGATTTGGTTCGCTTCGCGAATTCTTTGAGGACCGCATCGCCTGCCTGGTGACCGTAGATGTCGTTGACCTGCTTGAATCGATCGAGATCCATAAACAAAATGGCGACCGGCTCGACAGGTACCCCGCTCTCCATAGTTGCGATTATGGCGTCGGCGGCCTCCTCGTACGCCGCCCTGTTCCTCAATCCCGTCAGGGAATCGTAGGAGGAGAGATATATGAGACGATCCTCATTCCGGGCTTTATCTCTCATCCGAAGATACGAGAAGACCGACAGGCTGACGGTTCCAGCGACAAGCACAACGGAAACCAGCAGGAGCAGAGGGAGAATTCTGACCAGCAGACCGTGCCCCGGCCGGAACGGCCTCCATTCAAAGCTTACCGACGGTTCGCCCCGTTCATTTAGGATCGTTACCTTTTGTTCGTCCCGATGGCCGGATCCAATTGGGGCAACATGCAATCCGTTCAAAACGAAACTCTTTGAGATCCTCTCGCTGACAGGCCCATCAAGATATTGAACGGCTACGTGGACAAACGTGGTCTCAGGGGTAAGGGCAATTTCCCCTGAGTCCGATACGATGGGTTTCATGCTGACGACCGCGGGTCGCCCGTCGATCAGGAGAAAGTCCGATACCCCCACCGTCTGCTGGCCCTCCTTGGGAGGCTGCCTCTTCAGCAGATCCGAACGGAGATCCTCCAGAAACGGCGTCGATACCGCGCGTCGCGTCTCGAAGTATACCGGTTCCCTGATGGCGTCTGCGGCGAACGCATATACCGGACGGTTGCCGCCATCCAGAATATAGAGCTCATCAAAGCCGTAGAATTTATGCATCCACGTGCCGAGATTTTCATCGAGCCATTCATCGTTTCCCGGACGGGAAACCTTCTCGACAGCCTCATTCCAAAAAGTCGAGCTCTCCTGGTTATGACTGATGTTGTACCGGAGCTCGTATATGGCCTGCTCCGCTATCCTTCGTTCCCGTTGAGCTGCCTCGTCATCTACGCTCTGGGACATCCAGAGGAGAAACGCCCCCATGCCCGTTAGCAGAATCAGCATGACGAAGGTCGGTGCAACCAATCTTAAAAGCGGGGTACCGGCAGTCGACTTCATTTTGACCATTCTACGCAACCTGTGTTCCAGGGCTCAGGTTACTCCCCGTTTCTGAAGGAACCCGGAATCGAGCGCGATCATGCCCACAAAGAAAGCCGCATCCGCCCGAGTGGAGCGCCGCGAAAGGGGCGATCAAGTGGCTCCAAACTCATAGGCGAGTGGAAGTCCGAGCAGGCTTCGTCACATCGATGGGTGTCGTGGAGGCTATATGCGATTTGCGGACCGCAACGCAAAAAGGGTCGCATCGCCCCGAATTCATGAGGCAATTTGTCCTGATTTCTTTGGCTATTCATTCGCAAATACCCCAAGGCGCAGGGGGAACCTTTTCGGTTCGTCTCGCTTATTACCAAGCGGCACCGAGCCGCTTCGTGTTCAAGGGGGACTCCCATGTACCACCACATCAAGAAGCTGATGTACACCGTGCGCGTCGATGAGCCCGATCCCCGCTTCGGCAACATGCTGCTGGAACAGTTCGGCGGCGCCAACGGCGAGCTCGCGGCGGCGATGCAGTATTCCATCCAGGGTCTCAACTGCGAGGATGCCGCCCGCAAGGACCTTCTGATGGACATCGGCACGGAAGAGCTCAGCCATCTTGAGATCGTCGGCACGCTTGCCCGCATGCACCTCAAACCGATGAAGTCGGTGCGCGAGGATGCCGAGGCCGACCCACTGATTGCCATTGCTGGCGGCGGCGGCGTCAACCTGTTCAACTCCATGGGCAATCCCTGGACGGCCGATTACCTCAAGATCACCGGTGAGCTCGACGTCGATCTCCGCAGCAACATCGCCGCCGAGGCCCGCGCCAAGATCGTCTACGAGCGGCTGATCGACTTCTGCCGCGACCCCGGCACCAAGGACGCGCTGCAGTTCCTGATGACCCGCGAGATCACCCACATGAAGGCCTTCGCGGCGGCGCTCGAAAGCATCGGAACGCCACCGTTCATGATCGGCCGCATCGCCCCGACGCCCAAGCTGGTCAACCAGTACTTCAACGAGTCAACGGGCGAGGGTCAGCTCGGCGAAGTCGACGCCCGCGGTCCTTGGAACGAGGGGGGCGATTGGGAGTTCGTTGAGGCCACGGCCTTCGCCGGGCTTGAGGGCGACGGAGCCGCGCCTACCTCCGGCAGCGGCGTGGCGGCTGTCACTAGTGATACGCTTGACCCCAAGCCTCTCAGCGAGCTCCTGATCGAGGAACTGCGCGACCTACTCAGCGCCGAAAAGCAGCTGGTGAAGGCACTGCCAAAGATGGCCGAAGCGGCCAAGACCGAGCAGTTGCGCGCGCTTCTTGAACTCCATCTGCAGGAAACGAACACGCAGGTCGAGCGACTCAACGCGGCTCTGAAGATCCTGGGCGGCGCTACGTCGGCCAAAACTTGCAAGGGCATGCAGGGGCTTCTGGAGGAGGGTGATGAGGTAATGAAGAAGGGCGACAAGATGCCCGAGTTCCTCGCGGATCTCGCTCTAATCGGCGCGGCGCAGCGGGTGGAGCATTATGAGATCGCCGCTTATACTGCTGCCCGCAACATGGCCCTCCAGCTGCATCAGAACGAGATCGCCCAGTTGCTGACGCTGTCGCTGGGTGAGGAAATGAAGTCCGACTACCTCCTGAACCAGGTGTCGCAGCCGCTGACGTCGCTCGCCGGCATGCCGCCCGCCGTGCGGTAACATCTCAGTTGCGCGGACTTAGTGATGCGCGCGACCACTAGGCGCTCATGTGCCCTGCTTGCCTCCGCAGGGTGCGTGAGCGTACCGGCACGTACACGCGCTTTTCTTGACGGTTCTGACGCTAGCGTCGAGTACGGGCGCGACTCCGGTTAGGGCCTATCGGAGGCCGTAGCCAGGGCAACAAGATTTGCCCAGGGGAAATCGGTTGGTCTAGTGGTGGTAAAGGCGCGGCGACGCCGACGCTGGGACAATATTCACGGGCACGGACGCTTATGGCTTTCCGTTGCCGTGGCCATTTCCGTTACCCCCGTCGGAGTGATCGTTGCCGGTCGTAACTGCCGCTTCCGCAGTCGCCACCGTCGCTTTCATGCCCCAGCCGACTTAGCGGCCCCTGTCCGCCGTTCGAGTCCTAGCCCTCGCGTAGACGGATCGCTCGCCCGGTTGGCTTCCTGGACCGCGCCGCCGCATCCGCCCACATCATCAGCCAGCAAGAGCTGCCCTGGGCAGCGTCAACGTGACGCATAGCCCTTCGGGCCGCCAGTCGCGATTGAGCGTAGCGCCGAGAGCGGAGACGAGCCCCGTCTGGAGACGACCTCCGAACCCGGTCGTCTCGGGCGGATTAATTCGTGGGCCGCCCGTCTCGACCCAAACCAGACCGAGTTCATCGTCCCGTTCTTCAATATGTACCTCAAGATGGCCTTCTAGAACGGACAAGCACCCGTATTTCGCAGCATTGGTCGCAAGTTCGTGAAGCAACAAAGCGATGTTTGACAAAGCCCTGCCCGATACGACGTGATTGACTTTGACCTCTGCCTCGACCTGTCCCTCGTATGGGCGCAGAACGGCCTCCAACAGGTCCACCAAGCTTACCTCACGCTCACCGAGGCCGTCGTCGCCATGGTCGGCCATGGTGAGGTCGTGGGCTCGCGCCAGGGCGGCCAGCCTATCACGCACGGTATGCAGGACCTCATCCTTGTCCGCGCCGGATCGCTCCCCCAGGGCGACGATCCCACCAGTGAGCGTGAAGAGGTTTTTGATGCGGTGCCGCATTTCGCTCAGAATCAGCGACTGGGCTTCCTGGGCCTTACGACGCTCGGTTATATCCCGCGCTATCTTGGAAGCGCCGACGATGACGCCGCTCGCATTTCGGATGGGAGAGATCGTAAGGGACAGGTCAATGAGTGAACCATCCTTTCGTCGACGCTTCGTCTCGAAGTGTTCGACCCGCTTGCCCTCCCTGATGGCCGCTATAATCCTGGGTTCCTCATCCAAACGGTCGTCCGGAATAAGTATGGTGATCGGCCGGCCGATCACCTCTTCCGCCGTGTAACCAAACAGCCGTGTCGCGCTGGCGTTCCAGCTTTGAATATTCCCTTCCAGATTCTTGCTGATGATGGCGTCGTCCGACCCGGCAATAATGGCCGAAAGCCAGTCCCTCGGGTCGGGAGCACTCTCCGTCCCTGAGAAAACCAGAGGCAGGGGAGCGACGCTGTCCGTCGTCATGTCTATCCTACCCTCGCAATAGTGGACACAACGGAACTCCGTCTGTGTGAATTCACGCCCTCCGTCCCTGTTTCCTCCAATCCTGCAAAGATTTCAACCTGCAACGAATGTCCGGACCAACAGGTGTTGGTCACCTGTGTCGGCACGCCCGATATAGCGAATGGAGTGCGCGGCGTGAACCGGTCAGGCTGCGATACGGCTAACACCGATGACTTCACGGGTCCTGTGAAGGAAGCCCGCAACTGATGTCTTAAGCCGCTCGTGCTGCTCTGCCAATATCGCCGAGGCCGCCGACACCTCCGATGCAGCGCGCCCGGTCTGACACGCGGCGTCGGCCACGGTTACGACGCTAGACGATACGTCATCAGTCGCCTTTGAAGCCATCTGCATCGAATTGGCGATCTCTTGCGTCGCGGTGCTCTGTTCCTGCACCGCGCCAGCGATGACCGAGGCGGCGTCGGTTATCTCCGCGAGAATGCCCGTGATGCTTTCTATAGCTCCGCGGCACCGAGCCGAGCTATCCTCTACGGCGCCAAACCGAGCGTTGATCGTCTCGGTTGCCGTCGCGGTTTGATCGGCAAGCGCTTTGACTTCCGAAGCGACCACCGCAAATCCACGTCCGCTTTCGCCGGCCCGTGCCGCCTCGATTGTCGCGTTGAGAGCAAGAAGGCGCGTTTGATCCGCGATTTGTCGGATCATCGTGACCACCCCGGCAATTTCTCCTACCGCGCTGGAAAGCCTGTCGATGGCAGTGCGGGAGTTCACCGCCTGCTCATCGGCTCGAGCGGCGATTCCGAGGGCGCGCTCCGATTGCTGCGCAATGCCAGATACCGAAGCGGTCAGTTCCTCGATCGCTGCCGCGACCGCAGCGACCGTCACTGATGTTTCCTCAGCTGCAGCGCTGATGGTCGTCGATCTCGTCTCCGTGGCTTCGGCCGATGAATGCATCGATGTTGCGGACCGGGACAGATCCTGTACAGCGCCACCGAGCTTGTGCGCAACGTTCCCGACCGAATCCTCGAACGTCTGCATGACCGACTTAAATCCCACCAGTCGTTTGTCGATGGTATCGACGGCCTCATTCATCGTCCGCGCAGCGGTTCCGAAAGAGCCTACCATGCCGCGCTCGATGATGCGGCGGTGACGAGCGCCATCGCGAACACAGGCAAGTGTTGCACGAGCCTCGCGGACAAATGCATCGCACACGTCAAGAATACGATTCGTGTTGTTCGCTAGCCGGGCGACATCGCCGCGATCCGCGATCAATACAATGCGTGGTTCAAGATCCCCGCGCGCCGCCTTCTCCATAACGGTTGAAATGCATCGCAACGATCGCCTGAGCCTCCTGAGCTGCCACCATGCCGCACCCGCCGACAAAAACGCCAAACAACACAGGGTCAGCGATAGAAGACCGCTGCCGAGTAAAGTCCCGGTGACGAACGCGCCCGAGAGAAGGGGGCATTGAACGAAAACGAAGATTTCAGCGCGTGAGAGAGAAGACAAATTCGTCATAATTGATGCCACGATCTCGGAGTAAAGAGGAAAGAGCGTTTGAAGACGCTCTAAGGCCTTCGACGCGGTTGGACGCTGCGCCCTCGAGGTCCTTGAGTTGAGCGTACAGAGGCCTAATTGCAGCTATGGCTGTGGGATAAGGGACGCGGCGGTTTGAGTGGTATCCAATGATGCTACCGTCCGCCCCAAACGTCGGCGTCACATGGGCGAATACCCAATAATGGTCTCCGTTTGACGCCAAGTTTACAACGTAGGCGAAAATCTCGTCCCCTCGCTGAACTGTATCCCAGAGAAGCTTAAATATAGCTCGTGGCATATCGGGGTGACGAATAATGGAATGCGGCTTTCCTATTGCGTCACTCTCCGAAAGACTGGCAATTTTCAAGAAAATGTCGTTCGCGTATGTGATAGTACCTTTGAGATCAGTCTTCGAAACGATGACATCGTTGTCATCAAACGTACGTTCGACGCCTGTTATTTTCTTCGAAAATGTTACTCTTTTGGAATTGTCACGTCCGCGCTGGACAGCCTGCGCTCGCATCATGTCTTCCCCCGGCATTTTTCACAAGCTTATCGGTCGATTCATAACAATTGCTAAACGTAATTATTGCCTTAGCTCACCTCGGCAGCGTGCGCCCGAGTTCCGCCTCGCCCCGTGAGCATTAGTTGGCGATTCCGGCCGCAATCGAAAATGGAGCGGTTTCATATCGCGATGGCCGTTCGGTTTACGATGCCTAGATTGCCGGCTATTTCATTAATCTAGTGCCTAGTGGTAGCCAACGAACCATATCGAACACTACCGTTAGCTATGAACTGCACTCAGAAAGCGGACAGTGTTGCAAGATGATTAATCGAATAGCTTGATGTTGAACTGTCAGCTAGTTGTGCATGACCTGAGCATGTCAACACGGCCCGCATCGACATTGCGCTAAGTCGGAGCGATCTGCTATGCGGGGCCTCGCGGCGCATCCGAAGCACAACCAAAGCGCTCACAGCAAACAGCGGAAAGTTACTGCTGACCTAAAGGAGCATCCCGCGCGGTTGCGGCACGGTTTCACCGCCCGCGATATGCCAATGATACATGATGGCGAGATAGCCCAAATTGCAGCCTCTAAGTGACAAAGTGGGCTGGCATATGGATCACTCTTTCACTGTCTTCAGCGTCGGGTTTGTGTCAGCCAGGTTCTCACCTGGTTGGGCGTTCGGCGCTCCTATTCAGCCTCCATCACCAAGGGCGGCAGGATGCGCGCGCCCGGCGCGTGGTCGGCCAGCACCGCCATGCTCGATCCCGGCCCGTAGCCGCCATGGGTGATGAATGGCCGCAGCGTCTTTCCCATGAGATCAAGCGCCCGCAGGAAGGAGCGGATCACCGGCGGGGCGGTTTCACCCCAGATCGGCAAGCCGAGGAAAATGGTGTCGTAGGCGGCGATATCGGCCACCACCGCTTCAAGGGGCGGTTCGAAGCCGCTGTCGCGCTCGCGCGTCGCCTCAGCCACCGTCTCCTCGTAGTCGTCGGGGTAGGGCCGTTCGGGCCTGATCTCGAACAGGTCCGCCCCGAGCTCCCGCTGGAGTGTGCCGGCGATCACCCGGGTGTTGCCCGAGCGGGAGAAGTAGGCGACGAGGATTTTCGATGTCGTCCTCTCTGGTCCGCCGGCCGGCTGCGCACTGGCCGCCTGAACGGCCAGAGGCAGCAGGCCGGGTGCCGCCAGCAAGGTGCGGCGGGTAATCCGGTCAGTCATGGCACTGCCTCAGAGTTCCTGCGCCGTCGGCCGGAACAGGATCTCGTTGATGTCGACGTCGTCGGGCTGGCTCATGGCGAAGACGACGCAACGGGCAAAAGAGTCGGCGGGGATCGCCATCTTTTCGTAGAACTGCTTGATGCCGGCGGCGACATCGCTCTCGCTGATGCTGTTCGGCAATTCAGTGTCGACAGCGCCGGGGGAGATGATCGTGGTGCGGATGTTATAGGGCTTCACCTCCTGGCGGAGGCCTTCGGAGATGACCCGCACGGCGTGCTTGGTGGCCGAGTAGACGGCGCCGCCGGCCCTGACCTTGTGACCGGCCACCGACGACACGTTGATGATCTGGCCGCTCTTCTGGCGGGTCATGTGCGGCAGCACGGCGGCGATGCCGTAGAGCACGCCCTTGATGTTGACGTCGATCATCTGATCCCATTCGTCGATGCGCAGCCGCTCGAGCGGCGACTGCGGCATGATGCCGGCGTTGTTGATGATCACGTCGACCCGACCATGCAGCTCGACGGCGCGGTTCACCAGCGCCTTGACCTCGTCCGCCTTGGTAACGTCGGTCTTGACCACGGCCTTGGCGTCGATGCCGATCTCTTTGGCCAGCGCTTCAAGGCGATCGAGCCGGCGGGCGCCGAGCACCAGCTTGGCGCCATTGCGGGCCAATTCCCGCGCCGCCGCTTCGCCAAGGCCACTGCTGGCACCGGTGATGACGACGACCTTGTTTTCAATATTCTGCATGGGTTCGCTCCTATGGCGGCAGCCGGACCGAACGCCCGGCCGATGCTGTTATGTAGGTATCGATCAGGATCTGGCCGCCGCTTCGACGCCCGAATATTGCAGCACCTGGTCCGGCAGGCGTTGGCCGACCACCTTGATGTCGGCCACCGACGCGTTCAGCTCGGCGATTTCGGCGGCGGTGAAGGCAACGGAGGCCGCGCCGACATTGTCGAGCATGTGGGCCATCTGCGTCGAACCGGGGATCGGCACGATCCATGGCTTCTGCGCCATCAACCAGGCCAAGGCGATCTGGCCTGGCGTCGCCTGTTTGCGGGCGGCCCAGCTCTTCACCAATTCCACCAGCTTGAGGTTCTGCGGCAGGTTGTCCGGCGAAAAGCGGGTCTCGATGCCACGAATGTCGCCCTCGGCAAAGCGAGTCTTCTGGTCGATGGCTCCGTTCAGGAAGCCGACGCCGAGCGGGCTCCAGCAGACAAAGCCGATGCCGAGCTCCTCGCAGAGCGGTAGCACCGTCTCCTCCGGGCCGCGCCACAGCAGCGAATATTCGTTCTGGACGGCGCTGAGGGGCAGTGCGGCATGGGCGCGGCGCAGCGTCTGCGGGCCCATCTCGGAAAGGCCCCAGTGCAGCACCTTGCCCTGATCCATCAGATCCTTGACCGCGCCGGCAACGTCCTCGATGGGGACAGCCGGATCGACGCGATGCTGATAGAGCAGGTCGATGCGGTCGGTCTTCAGGCGCTTCAGCATGCCTTCGACGGCCAGCTTGATGTGGTCAGGCTGGCTGTTGAGGCCGGGGCGGCGCTCGCCGGTCTCAAGGTCGATGTTCCAGCCGAACTTGGAGGTGATTGTCACCTGATCACGGAAGTCGGCGATGCCTTCGCCGAGGATGCGCTCGACCTCGTGCGGGCCGTAGGCCTCGGCGGCATCGAAGAAGGTGACGCCATGATCGAAGGCGGCGCGGATGATGGCGTGCATCTCCGTTCGCGTCGGAATGGTCGTCTGGTAGGTGCGGCTCATGTTCTGGACGCCGATGCCGAGGCTCGACACCTCGAGCTTGCCGAGCTTGCGGCGACCAACATCCGGCTTGGCAGCCGCCGGAGCTGCTGCCTGGGCGGAGGCATGAGACGTGCTGCTCGCCAGGGCCGAGGCGGCGGCGAAGGTTCCGGCGGCGCCGAGAAAGACGCGGCGGGCTATCGTCAGGCTACGCTCGTTAGTCATGGTTCACTCCTGTCGTCGGGCTGGGATCAATCCTCGATGCGGAGGGGATATTTCCTGGTGTCGATGTCGGCGGGGTTCGGACCGCTGCGAACGCCGGTGTCGAGGGCGTCGATGGAGGCCATCTCGGCATCGGTCAGCGCGAAGTCGAAGACGGCGAAGTTTTCGGCGATCCGCTTGGGATTGACCGACTTCGGGATGGCGCAGAAGCCATGCTGCAGGTGCCAGCGCAGGATTACTTGAGCGGCCGTCTTGCCGTGCTTGGCCGCGAGGCCAGTGACGACCGGATGCGACAGCGGGCTCGGCGCCGCATCGGGGTTGTCGGTGACGTAGCGCATGACGCCGCCGATCGGCGACCAGGCCTGGGTTGCGATGCCGAGCTTCTGGTGCGTCGCGCGCAAGTCGGGCTGCGTGAAGAAGGGGTGCAGCTCAACCTGATTGACGTGCGGCACGATGCCGGTGCGCTCGATCAGGTCGGTGAGCAATTCGGAGGAGAAGTTGGAGACGCCGATCGCCTTGGTTCGCCCCTCCTCGTAGAGGCGGCCGACTGCCTTCCAGGCAGCCACCGTCCGCTCCCACTCGTTGGGCATCGGCTGGTGCATCAGGTAGAGATCGACGCCATCAACGCCGAGCTTCTTCATGCTGCGGTCGAAGCCGTGCAGCGCCTCGTCGTAGCCGTAGTCGCTGATCCACAGCTTGGTAACGAGGAACACCTCGTTTCGGCCGACGGTGCTCTGGCGCAGCGCCTTGCCCACCTCGGCCTCGTTGCGATAGGCGGCGGCGGTGTCTATCAGCCGGTAGCCGGTGGCGAGCGCGGCGGATACGGCGGTCACCGTCTCCTCCGGGCTGCTGCGATAGACGCCGAGGCCGATAAGCGGCATGGCGAGGCCGTTGGCCAGCGTGGTTTCGGGTGTGGTCTGGGCCATTGCTGACCTCCTGTCGTTGGTTCAGCGGTTGACGAAGCGCTGATGCGAGGCGGCGTAGCGCTCGCCCTGCGGCTTGAAGCCGGAGAGCGCGTCGGCGATGCGGGCGAGGTCGGCGGCCGTCAGCTCGACGGTGGCACCGCCGAGGTTCTCTTCCAGGCGATGCAGCTTGGTGGTGCCGGGGATCGGCACGATGAAGGGCTTCTGTGCCAGCAGCCAGGCGAGCGCGATCTGCGCCGGGGTGGCGCCCTTGTCGGCGGCGATCGACGTGACGAGATCGACCAGCGTCTGGTTAGCCTTCAGCGCCTCAGGCTGGAAGCGCGGCACCGTGCTGCGGAAATCGTCTTTGGCGAAGCTGATGTTGGTGTCTAGCTTGCCGGTCAAGAAGCCCTTGCCGAGCGGGGCGAACGGCACGAAGCCGATGCCGAGTTCTTCCAGCGTCGGGATGACCTCCTTCTCGGGCTCGCGCCACCAAAGGGAATATTCGCTTTGCAGCGCCGTCACCGGCTGGACGGCGTGGGCGCGGCGGATGGTGTCGGCGCCGGCTTCTGACAGGCTGAAGTGCTTGACTTTGCCCTCGGTGATCAGGTCGCCCACCGTGCCGGCGACGTCTTCGATCGGAACGGCCGGATCGACGCGGTGCTGGTAGTAGAGGTCGATTGTCTCAACGCGCAGCCGCGACAGCGCCTCATCGGCCACCTGGCGGACGCGTTCCGGACGGCTGTCGAGGCCGCTGGCCGGCCTGCCGTCTTTGAAGCCGAACTTGGTGGCGATCACCACCTGGCCCTTGAAGGGCTCGAGCGCTTCGCCGACCACTTCCTCGTTGAGGCCGGGGCCGTAGGCTTCGGCGGTGTCGAAGAAGGTGACGCCGCGCTCGACGGCGGCGCGGATCAGCTTGATCGCCTCGCCCCGGTCGGTGGCCGGGCCGTAGCCGTAGCTGAGCCCCATGCAGCCGAGGCCGATGGCCGATACCTGGAGATTGCCGCCCAATGTGCGCATTTGCATGTGATTGTCCTCGATAGCGATGCGGACCGGAAGAAAGTCACGCGCCGTGGTCGAGGATCGACGCCAGCGCTGCCCATCGTGTTGAAGGCAATATAGGCCTCGTCCACCGCAGCGATTAGGCGCTATAATCGGCATGTACTTATAAGAATGGATAATGAATGCTGGGCGAGAACTTCAACAACCTCTCCGCCTTCGTGGTGGTCGCCAGGGAGCGCAGCTTCACCAAGGCGGCGGCCAAGCTCGGCGTGTCGCAATCGGCCCTCAGCCAGACCATCAAGGGGCTGGAGGTGCGGCTGGGATTGCAGCTGTTGACGCGCACCACGCGCTCCGTCTCGCCGACCGAGGCTGGCGAGCGCCTGCTGCAATCGGTGGCGCCGCGCTTTGAGGATATCGAACGGGATATTTCGGCGCTGAGCGCCCTCAGGGAAAAGCCGGCCGGCCTGATCCGCATCACGGCGGGCGAACATCCGGCGGTGACCGTGCTGCAGCCGGCGCTGGCCAGGTTCCTGCCCGACTATCCGGACATTCAGGTGGAGATCATCGTCGACCACGGCCTGACCGACATCGCCGCCGAGGGCTATGACGCCGGCGTGCGGCTCGGCGAGCAGGTGGCGAAAGACATGATTGCCGTGCCGATCGGGCCCGAGATGCGGATGGCCGTCGTCGGCGCGCCGGCCTATTTTGCCAGATATCCCAAGCCGGTGACGCCGCAGGAACTGACGCAGCACAACTGCATCAATTTCCGTCTGCCGACCTATGGCGGCCTGTTCCCCTGGGAGTTCGAGAAGGATGGCCGCGAGCTGAAGGTGCGCGTCGAAGGCCAGTTGATCTTCAACAACATGGCGCTCAGGCTCAAATCGGCGTTGTCCGGCACCGGCCTTGCCTACCTGCCGGAAGACGAGGCGCTTGGACACATCGCCGACGGTCGGCTGGTTCGCGTGCTCGAGGATTGGTGCGAGCCTTTCCCCGGCTATCACCTCTACTATCCGAGCCGCCGCCATTCCTCGCCGGCGCTGACAATCCTTTGCGAAGCCTTGAAATTCAAAAAGGGCCGGGTAAGGCCGACACATCTGTATTGAAGAATTGCAAAATACGCCCTTCGTAAGCCATTGTTAGCAATAAGATCTTTGATCGTTAATCAACATTCATGTCGCCCGTCCTCCCGGGTGCCTCTGATACGGAGAGGTGGCCGCTTTAGCGGTCGATATGCACCGTGCGGTCGTTGGTGGTGTTTAAAGGATCCATCTTCGTGGTGTCACGCGAAACGTTATAGACACTACTATCGCTGGCGGGCTGGCTAAAGCGTTTGTAGCTGAATTTTGAGCTGATCAGTCCTTATTTTCTTCGTCGAGGCCGCCAGCGCCAATGCCGCCTATCGCCTGCACTTCGGCAAAAGCCGCCTCAAATCGCGCGGCAGCAAGCGTAATGCGCCCCACTTTGAGTTCGGCTAAATCGAAAGCGGTCAGCTGCTTACACAGCGCCACTGCTTCATCTATCGCTGCATCGAGTTCTTCCTGCTCATTGGGCATCTGTAACTTCCAAGTTTGATGGCTTCCGATGAGATCCAACTCATATTTCATTCAACAGCATGGAGCACGCCGGATATTGCGCGACTAATCGACTGAAACACCATTTACAGGCGTTATAAACCGCCGAGCGGTGACAATGTTTCACGAACGTTCCCAGAAGTAACGGTCCGAAAGGACCATATCGCAACACTCGGTCCGGAATCTTCGTCAGAAAATAGGAACTGAGATGCTGAATCCTGGCTTCGCAACTTTTTGAAGTCACCACACCGACGAAGGGGAAGTAATGTCGGCCCAGCCGAATTCTCACGTAACTGGCTCAGTTCACCTTCCCAATGCCGAACTGCCCCGGTTGGCCACGACCTCCGGTCGGGGCAAGATAGTGAGTCTGGGTCGAAACCCCGGCCATGGTGCCGCCGCGCCTGACTTGGTCGACGGCGAGCGTGACCTCACAGGCAAGGGCACACAGCATGATGGCCCGACCTTCGGCTGAGCATGCGAATTTTTGGATGGTTTCGTGCCCTGACACTTATCAGATGATTTTCCGGTGCGCTGCCGCACCATCCCGATCGCGGTAGCCAGTAGCCAGCACAGTTCCAAACGCTGCTCGCCAACGCCGCTCTCATGTTCAACGACCAAGCAGGCGATTTCTGTGATAACTCGGTAATGGAGAGCTTCTTCTCGTCGCTGAAAACCGAGAGGGTCTGTCTGAGGTCTACCGGATCCGCGATCAGACAGGAGCGGATGTTCGACTAAATCGAACGCTTCAACAATCCGAAGCGGCTCCGCTTGACGATCGGCTATCTCTGCCCCATCGAGTTCGAACGAGAGGCCGAATTAGCTTAGGATCGTGTCCACGAAACAGGCTGCAGCTCATGTTTCACGCACAATACGCGCTGCAATCCGAACCTATCTCATTTTGAGCAATGATTCGCATAATAAAGATTATGGAATGTGATCGGCGTTTCTTCGCTGCGCCTGTGCGGCAGCACCCGTTTGCGTTGGCATGGGCGAAAAGGCAACTTCCGCAGCCGACCGAAATGGGCGGCTGCGGACCGCCGAATAGGGAAGCTCATGAAGCCGAGGACGTGAGGGACGGAGTGGTCGTCGAAATGCAGGCCTGATAGGCACGGCTCGCCCGACCTACATCCTACAAAATCCCGGTGATCAGCCGGTCCAGTCGAGTTCCCTCCCGAAAAAGGAAACGGATCACGATCGCAGCCATGAAGCCGGTTGCCGCTCCTCCAAGCACGTCGCTTACATAATGCGTACCGATGTAAATTCGCGAGAAGCTCACTAGGAAGGCGGCGGCGAGAAACCAAACTCCTAGGCGGCGCATTCGGTGAATCAGAAAAGCGGCGGCGATCGCGAATGTCGCGGTGGCATGATCGGACGGGAAGGATGGATCTGCGCTTGGGGCGATTAGGAGATGACTGACGCCAGCATCGTAGGGCCGGATACGAGGAACCAGCAGCAGGATCAGCTGATTGACGGCAAGGCCGAGTAGAAATGAAAGGCCGGTGGCAACGAGCACGTGGCGAGTGTTATCCCGATCCCCCCGCCGCCACCATTGCCCGGCAACTGCCAAGACCAGAAGCGGAACACCGATTGCTGAAACTGACAGCGTTACAAAATCGACGGGGGCGTAGACTCCGGCAAGGCTGTTGATGGTGTGAGTGAGGAAGGTATCCAGATCGTACATTTGCAGTTCCTATTGGTATTCTGCGGTCGGTAAGTTAGCACGAGATGGGGGCTAGCTAGGTATCTGGCTTATCCCTCCGCCGCCTCCCAGGTGACGTCCATCGGCCAAGCACCGGACAACCATGGCACGGAGAAATGTCCGTAGAAAATGGAGAGCTGTTTCTCCGCAAGCTCGGGGTCAACATGCGCTATGCGCGCCAGGTAGAGAGCCGAGGCCAAACCGGAGCGGTCCGCTCCGGCCTTGCAATGAACCAGTAAGGGCTTGGGTGCCTCGGCCAGGGCTCGGATGAGAGCATCGACGTGATCTGGCGACAGCACCTCGTGATCCGACATTGGGCAGTCGATCAGAGTCAGACCGAGTTGCTCGGCGGCCTGGCGTTCGGCTTCGTACCACGGCGCCCCGGGCTGGGCGCCGCGCAGGTTCAGGATCGATCGGATATGCTCTTCCTTCTCGTAGAGGGCTAGCCGTTCTGGCGTTGGCTGGTTGGATCGGTAAAGCTCTCCTGCGACGACGCTGTGGAAGTTCCCGCTACGCTGAAGCTGCCAGAGATAGAGACCAAAACCGACAATGCCAGCCAGCAGTGCGAGTATTGAGAGGCGAAGAAGTTTGCGAAGGTTCATGAACATTCCCGCTTTGCACATCCCCTCACCGAGAGCGCCGATCCAAGAGCTGGGTTAATCGGCCTGTTCGGCTCCGCCCGCATCCTTCTTGATTGTCTGCTGGACCGCGGCCTCTCCGGGCAACTGCAATGTAACGCTCACAGTTTTGGCCGATTGCGTCGTCGCATAGATCGAGTTCGGATTTGCGCGGAGGTGCCCGGTCACACTGCCGTCATCGATATGAATCCGCGCGTCGCCATGAGCCGGAATGGTCAGTGCGGGATGGGCGATATATGCCTCCTGGGCACCTGTATCGACATCAGTCAGCGTATAGTAAAGCGTAAAACCTGACAGTGGCTTGGCGGCGTCATTGATCACCTGAATCTCGAGATGATCAGGAGCGTCCTTGTGACCGACCTGGTCAACGTTGTTTTCCACGAGAAGCTCGCCAATGTGGAATGACGCCGGGGATCCACCCGGTTGGATCGGGCTCGGCGCAAAGACAGGCGTCTTGTCGGCGAGGTCGTTCTGTCCGTCGCCATCTGTGTCGGGGTTCAGCGGATCGGTTTGCAGCAGCTTCTCGGCCGTGTCGGGCACGCCGTCTCCGTCGCTGTCGTTCCCGGCAGCATGGGCTGTGCTCGCGGCCAACATCATCAAGAGCGAAATCGCGGTTAGGTGTCTGGTCATTGTCAGTCTTCCTTGGTGAGACGATTGGGTTGGATTGGCCGCAGTAGGACAAGCCCGCTCAGGCCCAAGGCGAAAAGGAGGAGGAACAGCGCATCGCCACGCTTGTCGACCCAGATTACTTCCAGCGTCTTGCCGGTGTAGGTGTCCTTGATCCCGAGCACAGCGAAGGTGAGCCGCTCGTAATGCTTGGTAACGGACGAGATCTCGATGCCGTTGCGTACCGTCTCGTAGGTGGCAAAGCCCCCCTTGATCCGATCCTGCTCGACCTTCGGGATGGCGAGCTGGGCAAAGACGCCGCCGACGACCTGATTGTCAGGGTCGAGCGTATCGCCCACCTGAGGCGCGATCAGTACGACCAGAAGCCAGAGCGCGAAGGCGTAAAGCAAGCCGCTTGCTGGGCTTTTTAGCCAGAGACTGAGGGCAAATCCCACGGCAAAGATGCCTGTTAGGTAAAGCAGGGATCCGCCCCAAATCAACGCAAGCCGCAGCAAATCATCGATTCCGAGCCCGACACCTGAGCCGGTTGCGAGCACCAGGGCCGAAGCGCCAAAAACCGCGATCAGGACCACGGCCACCAATCCGGCACCCCCCAGAAGCTTTGCGGCGAGAAACTGCCAGTTGCTCAACGGTCGGGTCAGGATCAAAGCGAGCGTCTGACGTCCGCGCTCCTCGACGGCGGCACGATACCCGGCGATCAGGGCGATCACGGCGCCCATGATCTCGATCTGCTCGATTGTGCCGCGCATCAGCTTGAACGGATAGAACTCGGGCGCGGCGATTGTGCCGAGTTCCTTGCCAAGGGCGAGCAATTGCTCCTTTGCCATCATGTATGTCGCGACGTCGGTGCGCATCGCGATCGTCCCTGTGACCAGCGAGATCAGCGCCGCCGTTCCAAGGGCCAGGGTCGCCACCAGAAGGAAACGATCGCGCAGGGCGATGCGGGCGTCCTTGAGCGAGATGATCGCGACGGCGGAGAGGGTGCTAAGCATTGGGACCTCCCTTGGTCATGTCGAGCTTGAGGCAGCTGTTCAGCGCAAAGGCAAACGCTGCTGCCCCGGCAAGGATCACAACGACGAGCGGCGGCACAGCGCCCCGCGGGGGCAATCCGACGGGCAGATAACCGAGGAGTTCGGCGCCTAAATACTTGTAGGCCTCGGCTAGCGAGATCGGCCCGAGCAGTGTCGCGCACCAGTCGAAAACTAGTGTTTGCGGCGCTGGAGCAAGGGCAGAGACCGGATTGATCGCAGCAGTTGGCAGAATGTTGCCGGTCAGTGCCGGCATTACGAATGTTAGCGTCAGCCACAGCACGGCCGGGACCAAAAGTCCCGCGGTTTCGCTTTGCGCCCGGGCGCTCGAACCGATCGCGACCAGTCCGAAGGTCATCATGTAGAACCAACCGAGCCCGAAGAAGGCCGCGAACCGTACCCACTCGGCGACGCTGACATGGATCGACGGCAGGACCAGAAGCGTCAGCGCCCCGACAAGAGCGGCCAGTCCGATCTGCCCGCCTAGGCCTTTGGCCAGGGCACCAATTTTGCCGCGCGCATAGTCGAGACGGTCGAGCGGCCGCGTACCTATCAATGGCAGAACACCTGCGCGGCGGTCGGCCTCGACCATGCGGTAACCGAACACGATGGCCGAAAACACCCCGATCAGGCTGATGTAGATCGTCAGATTTCGCAATAGCTCCAGGGCGGAACCCTGCGTAACCGGGTTGGGCGGGATTGGCTGACCGTTACTTGCGAACCAGCCCCTGGCGCTTGCATAGATGCCGTCGACGGTGATTGTAGCCGACCAGCCGAGATAGGCCGAAGCTAGAACAAGCGCCGCGAACAACAAGGCGATCATGATGATCGTGCGTTCGCGAGCAAGCGCGGCAAGAGCATGCCTTTCGATGATGGTTGAGGGCCTCATGCCGCGTCCTCCCGTCCGGGCACAACGCTGAGATAAAGCTCTTCCAACGCCGCTTCATCGCCGTAACGCGCGCTAACCGCTTCGATCCGGTCGTGGAATACCAATCGCCCGTGTGACAGCACTCCGATAGAGGTACAGCTGCGCGCCACCTCGCTCAGCACATGAGTGTTCATAAAAATGGTCATGCCGTCGGCATTGAGCCGCTCGATTACCTCTCGCAGCATTCGTACGCCCATGGGATCGAGCCCGGAGGTGGGCTCGTCGAGGAACAACACCGATGGGCGATGTACGATCGCCTGGGCCAGGCCTACGCGCTGTCGCATACCTTTGGAAAAGGTACTCAATCGGCGGTCGGCCAGCTCACGGATATGCAGGAAATCCATGACTTCCTCGACCCGCTCATGCGCGTCCTCGATCTGAGATAACGAGGCGAAAAAGCGCAAGTTTTCGCGTGTGCTCAGCGTATCGTAGAGGCGCACATTCTCCGGCAAATAGCCGATCTGGCGGCGAAGCTGGACAACGTTGCGCCTGGCGTCACAACCGGCGACGCTCGCCTCTCCTGAACTTGGTTCGAGCAGGGTGGTCAGGAGCTGGATCGTTGTGGTCTTGCCCGCACCATTATGTCCCAGAAAGCCGAAGACCTCGCCTTTGGGAATATCGAGATTGAGCGGATGCAGCGCAATGAAGTCGCCATAACGGCAACTTAGTTTGCGTGTGGAGATTGCCAGTGTCGTTTCGGCCATCGAACCCTCCGTTGGAATGGAGGCAGACTGGCAGATCCATCCGAGGAACACCTCTTCTGGATCATACAAATCCGTGAGATTTGGAATTACCGCAAAGGCCTCCGCCCTCCGCGTACGAGAGGACGAAGGCCTGGGATAAGGCGTTGGATTTACGAGGAGCGGCGGCGATAGAACGTCATCGCGCAGACCGTTACGGCGATCACCGTCAGAAAGCCGAGGCTGGTGGGAATCGTGCCGAAGCCCATCCCACCGTAGTCGGCCGGTTGAGACAGCAAGTCGCCCAAAGAGGCACCGAGTGGCCTCGTGAAGATGTAGCACAGCCAGAAGGCCCAGAGCCCGTCGAGCTTCAGGGTAAAATAGCCGCTGGCAAGCGAGGCTATGATCAGGCCGAACAGTGTCCCCGTCGCCAGATAGCCAAGCCCGAATTGTTCAGAAACCAAGTCGCCGGCCGCCGTGCCCAAGGCGAATGTGAACAGGATCGCCAGCCAGTAAAAGCCTTCACGCCGGGCCGTGAAGACCTCGTGGATCGAAAGCGTTCGCTCAGAAGCGAACCATGTCGCGAACGTGCCGGCCAACGCCATCATGAAGACAACCGTCGAATCGATCAGCGGCACTCCAAGATTGTCAGTCAGATTGTCGGTCACAAGCGTGCCGACAATCGAAATCAGTACCACGGCTGCCCAGTAGACTCCGGGCACATAGCGGCGCTGTGCGAATTGCCAGCACAGTGCAATGACGAGGATCATGCACATGATCAGCGTCGTCAGCGTCAGGCCGAGGCCGAGATTGACCGCCAAGTAATCGGCGGCCGTCTCGCCCATGGTTACCGCCATCAGCTTGATAAGCCAGAATGCAGGCGTCGCTTCAGGCACGCGGTTGGGCTGGTTGGGCTCGATTTCGCGAGCATCAGCTTCGAGAATGTCTTGATAGGTCATCGGGGCCTCACTTGTTGAGTTGAGCCAAAGCTTGAGCGGCAAAGGCATCGGCGTGGGCATCGTCGTCGGCATTGCATCGCTCGACCGCCTTCGATTGGAGATCAGCGATGGCCGGTGACGCGGTGCTTTGCCCGAGTTTGGCTCGAACCTGTCCGATCATCTCCTCGCAGGGCAGCGGATGCCCCGAGGCATCCGTTACGCCGACTCCAGCGACTTGCTGAACCGGCCCTGTGGCTTTCGGTTCGGGCGCAGCCAGCACCTGCTGTAAATTGGCAAGTGCCGCATTGATATTTTCCGGGTCCGGCTTGCTGGCCCGTAACGCGGAGAAGGCTTGATCGGCCGCGCCGTCCACCATTCCCCAAGCGGCCGGATCAGCCTTACGCAAACGCGACGCATTGTCGTCCCACAGCGTTTCCAGATCGGTGATGCGGCGTTCTGCCGCGGTAAAATCGCCGGATTTGGCGATCGCTCGCGTGCTGGCGACAATGGTACTATAGGCCGACAGATCGCCAAGACCCGGACCGCCTTGTGCCTGCTGGGGTGCGGCAAGCAGGCTCGTCTCGACCAGCGTGAAGGCGGCGACGGGTATGGCGATCAGCGCGGCGGATAGGAGTAGATTTCGCATGCGGTGTTCCTTCGTATGAACTGCGATGGGCGTCCTTCGAAGGAATGACCGAGCGGGAGCGTTTTTTCCTCTCGGGGGACTTACAAATTCGTAAGAACCCGCTGGATCAATTGAGCGTGATCAGCAGAAACGGAGCATTTATTGGTCACGCTCACTGTAATTTCTGTCATGCACGTCAGAGATGAGATTTCCTAAATTGGACAGGCGTTACAAAAAAGTCAGAAGCCAAACAGGAAAGCATCGTCCTGCCATGACATTATTGAAGAGATCTAGGGGATGGCGCGATGAAAGTTCTTATTGCCGAAGACGATACAGCGACAGGCGAGTACCTATGCAAAGGCCTGATAAGAGAGGGGCACTCCGTTGATCTGATCGGCGATGGACGTGAAGCGCTTTCACAGGCTACCGCGCAGACCTATGACCTGCTCATTCTCGATCGAATGATGCCGGGGCTCGACGGGTTGGTATTGCTCAAGGCGCTCAGAACGGCTCAAATTGCCACACCGGCAATTCTGTTGACAGCAATGGGCAGCGTCGAGGACCGGGTCACCGGGCTCCGTGCGGGAGCAGACGACTACATGGTCAAGCCCTTCGCCTTTGTTGAATTGCTGGCAAGGATCGACACGATTTTTCGGCGCCCTGCACTGCGCATGGAGGTGACTGAGCTGGTCCATGGCGATCTGCGCCTCGACCTTCTATCGCGGGAGGCTTGGCGAGACGGACAGCGCATTGATTTGCAACCGCGTGAATTCATGCTGCTGAAGCATTTCATGGAGCGTCCCGGCCGAGTGCAAACAAAGACTATCCTGCTTGAGGCTATCTGGGATCTGCATTTTGATCCCAAGACCAGCGTGGTCGAGACGCACATCAGCCGGCTGCGCTCCAAGATCGATAAGCCCTTTGCGAAGCTCTATCTGACGACCCTTCATGGGATCGGTTATGTGTTTGAATCGGCATGAAAAATCCTCTTACGTGGTCGATGCGCTTTGCCATCGCGATTTCCGCCGTTTTCGCACTGGCCGCTTTGTTCGCGGGCGGTCTGTCCTACGTGATGCAATCGGAGGAAATGCTGCGTCGCCTACAGGCTGACGTTCGTGCCGATACCGAAAGCTTGGCTCTGGGCGTAAAGGACGGCGACATACAGGATCTGATCGACCAGATCACCGCCCGCATCGCCGTGATCCGCGACGGCTCGCAGATTGTCGCTTTCATCCCGGCAGATGGTTCGACACCGCAAGGCAACGCACGAATTGCTGCCCCATTCGATGGAGTGCGCCATCTCGTGCCAGGCAAGGATTTCGTCCTTGTCACTCCGCCCATCGATGATTTGCCCGATAGTTACGTCGCCTACGGGATGCATCTGCCGGAAGGTTGGATCATGACCGGACGAGACGATGCCTGGCAACGCGAGCAGACCGAAATCCTGCTGAACAGTTTTGGCTGGGGGCTTGGTCTTGCACTGCTCCTATCTACCGGCTTTGCGGTTTTCATCGCACGCCGAACCGAGGTGCGTATTCGCCGAATGGAGAGTGTGCTGGAGGCGGTTGGTACCGGACGGCACGAGTTGCGTATCCACGATGGCGGCGAGGACGATGTCGCTCGCTTGGCACAAAGCGTCGATCGGGCATTAGACCAGCTTGAGGCGGGAATCGATGCGATCCGGCAGGTGTCGACCGATGTGGCGCACGACCTGCGGGCTCCTCTCGCCCGACTGCGGTTGCGGCTTGAGCCCATCGCACTCAATCAAGGTTTGCCTTCTGAAGCGAGGCGGGAAATCGGCAGCGCATTGGCGGACCTGGACCAAGTCTCAGAGACGTTTGACGCCATCCTGCGCCTGTCACGCATGCAGGCAGGTACGGTCGAGATTGCCAACGCACCTGTCGATCTCGCCTCACTATGCCGAGATATCCATGAAGTCATGACTGCCAGCGCCGAGGATATGGGGCATAGCTTGACGCTCGATTTGCCGGAGCAGGCGATAGTAGCGGGTGACCGCGAACTACTGACTCAAGCGGTCGTCAATTTGACCGACAATGCGATGCGGCATTGCCCCGTACCAATCAGAATTACACTTGCCGTTCGGAAACAGGGCGCGCAGATCCTACTATCCGTGTTGGACGACGGGCCAGGCATTCCCGAACCGGAGTTGGCACGTGTCCGTGAGCGATTTGTTCGGCTGGACAGCAGTCGCAATACACCCGGCAGCGGTTTGGGACTCGCTCTCGTAGAAGCGATCTCGAAACTGCATCGTGCCGATTTTGTACTTGAAAATGCGAGCCCCGGACTTCGTGCCACTCTCGTCTTCGAGATACCGGAACAATGAGGATCGACAGAACGAAGCTTCGATCGGTCATCAAAGTGAGTGCCAGCGGGTATCAACTTTCCGCCCGGTCAACCCGCCGAAGTCCTCTGCCCAAGGAAAGCCAAAGCTCTGCATGACGCGGCAGAACGGCCCATTGAAAGTTGATTTCTAAACTCATGAATTATAGCGTCGCCTCGTCAGGCCATCGGCGGTTTGACCGTGGACCATTGGTGCGAGGATTCTATGCAGATCATTTCTCGGCTTTTCGCCGGCGCCGTGACGCTTGGCGCAGCCTTCATTTCTACCTCAGGCGCGTCTTCAGCCCAGGAATCTGACGAAATTGTTGTCTATAACGCACAACATGAAAGCCTGACCCAAGCTTGGGCCGATGGTTTCACCAAGGATACGGGAATCAAAGTGACGCTGCGCAACGGCGGCGACACGGAACTTGGCAACCAGCTAGTCGAGGAAGGCGCGGCGTCGCCGGCCGACGTATTCCTGACGGAAAATTCCCCGGCAATGGCACTGGTGGATGGCGTCGGCCTGTTCGCTTCCGTAAATCCGGACACTCTGGCCCAAGTGCCGGAGAATTTTCGTTCAGCTACCGGCCACTGGGTCGGTATCGCGGCGCGATCGACCGTGTTCGCCTACAACAAGCAGAGGCTGACGGAAGAGCAGTTGCCCAAGTCCATTTTGGATTTGGCAGGCGCGAACTGGAAGGGGCGTTGGGCAGCGTCTCCGTCAGGCGCGGACTTCCAGGCCATCGTCGGTGCCATGCTGGTACTTAAGGGAGAGGACGTCACTGCATCCTGGTTGAAGGCGATGAAGGACGGCGCCGTCGCCTATCGCGGCAACGGGGCAGCTATGAAGGGCGTCAATGCCGGCGAAGTAGATGGAGCGATCATCTACCACTATTACTATTTTGGCGACCAGGCCAAGACGGGTGAGAACAGTAAAAATATAGCGCTTCACTATTTCCGGGGCCAGGACCCCGGGGCTTTCCTCAGCACCTCGGGCGGTGGCGTGTTGGCTTCCAGTAAGCACCAGCAGCAGGCGCAAGCCTTCCTGAAGTGGATAGCCGGACCGGCCGGGCAGGCGGTGTTGCGCGACGGCACTTCCTTTGAGTACGCCGTCGGGACCGGAGCCGACTCCAATTCCAAGCTGGTGCCGATCGCCGAGCTGCAGATCCCGACCGTGGACTCCTCCAAGCTCAATAGCTGGAAGGTGACCGAGCTGATGACCGCAGCAGGTCTGCTCTAGCTCGTCGTTCGCCTCGGTTTCGGTAAAGGTGAGGTCTCACCTTGCCTGAAACTACTCTGGGGCGCCGATCCGATCTTCCGGATCGGCGCCCCAGACTCTCGTTCAGTGAGTGCTATCATGTCGCCTCTCGTCTCATTCCGGTCAGCAATTGCCGGGGTAGCCCGATCGGCCGTGCCCGACGTGCAAGACGCGGCTCTATCACTAGGCTTGTGAGTCCCACCGTGACGCAGTCGTCCCACCCCCTCCCCAGCCAACGAGCGGACGTTGCTTCGTCGTGGAGCGCTTATCCCACAGCATCGAACTGCCGACGGGGTAAGCGTTCCATTGGCCTGCTGTTCATTGCTGCGCTGGCCATCTCGCTCTTCTCTCTGCTGCCGCTCGGCTTTGTCGTCTGGGTCGCCATCCAGACCGGTTGGCGGATTGCTTCAGCGATGATTTTCCGTCCACGCGTTGCGGAACTGCTGGTCAATACGCTGCTGCTCGAAGTCTGCGTCATTCCGCTGTCCATTTTACTGGCGGTAGCGCTTGCCTGGATGACGGAGCGCAGCGACTTGCCGGGCGCCCGCATGTGGGCGTGGCTGGCCATCGCGCCACTGACGATTCCCGCCTTCGTAAACAGTTACGCCTGGGTTAGCCTTGCCCCGGGTTGGCATGGTCTTGGCGCCGCGACGTTGATTTCCGTCCTAGCCTACTTCCCGTTTCTCTATCTGCCGATTGCCGCCCAGTTGCGCCGACTCGATCCGGCGATGGAGGATGTCGCCGCCTCGCTCGGCCTTGGTCCCGTCCGCGTCTTTCTGCGCATCGTAATGCCGCAATTGCGACTCGCCATTTGCGGCGGATCGCTGCTGATCGGCCTGCATCTGCTCGCCGAATACGGACTTTTCGCTCTCATTCGTTTCGACACCTTCACCACTGCCATCGTTGACCAGTTTCAATCGACCTATAACGGTCCGGCCGCCAACATGCTCGCCGGCGTATTGGTCATCTGTTGCCTAGGCCTGTTGGTCACCGAATCCGTCGTACGCGGCAACGAGCGCTACGCGCGGCTCGGCCCTGGCGCCGCGCTAGTGCCGCCCCGATACAAACTCGGCAAGGCAACGACGCCCTGCCTGCTGGTACCGGTCACGACAGCCGTCTTATCGCTCGGGGTGCCATTCTTCACTTTGGGCCACTGGCTGTTGCTGGGCGGTGTGGACGTCTGGCAGATGGACCGCATCGGACCGGCGCTCGCAGCCACAGCGGCCCTGGCCGCGACCGGCGCGATGGTCACCACGCTTGCCGCAGTTCCCATGGCGTGGCTATCAGTTCGCGCCCCGAGCCGCGCACAGCGCGTTGCCGAAGCCTGCCACTACTATGTTGGTTCACTGCCCGGCGTAGTCGTCGCGCTTGCTCTTGTTACCGTCACCGTCCGAGTAGCGCTTCCACTCTACCAAACCGCAGCAACACTCGTGCTCGCTTATGTCCTGCTCTTTCTGCCGCGCGCTCTGGTTGGTCTGCGCGCCAGCGTCGCCCAGGCACCGGCCGAACTGGAACAGGCGGCAATGTCCCTCGGGCGACCGCCTTTCCGAGCCATCTGGCAGACTACGATGCGGCTCGCGATGCCAGGCGCCGCGGCCAGCATGGCCCTTGTCGGCCTCGGTATCACGACGGAACTGACCGCCACCTTGCTGTTGTCGCCAAATGGCACGCGTACCCTTGCAACCCAGTTCTGGTCTCTCACGAGCGAGATCGACTATGTCGCCGCAGCGCCCTACGCGGTGATGATGGTGGTCCTGTCGTGGCCGCTCGCCGTCATTGTCCACACACAGTCCAAGCGCGAGGTCCGTCGATGAGCTGTCTGAGCTTACGGGGAGTCGGGAAGCGATATGAACGGGTCGTCGTGCTCGACGATATCAACCTCGACATGTCGCCCGGCAGCCGCACGTCCATTGTCGGCCCCTCAGGATCGGGTAAGACTACACTTCTACGGATCATCGCCGGCTTTGAGGCACCCGATACCGGCGATATCGATCTTGACGGCCGGGAGTTGGCAAACGGATCGACCATAATTCCCGCCCACCGGCGCGGGATCGGTTTCGTGACGCAAGACGGATCGTTGTTTCCGCATCTCAGCGTAGCTGACAACATCGGATTCGGCCTCAAACGTGGTACGCCGGGGCGTGATCGCCGCATTCTCGACCTGATGCGCGCCGTGGATCTAGACACTCGCATGCTGGAAAGGCGGCCACATCAGTTGTCCGGCGGGCAACAGCAGCGCGTTGCGCTCGCCCGGGCACTGGCACGCCAACCGAAGCTAATGCTTCTCGATGAACCTTTTTCCGCCCTCGACACAGCCCTGCGGGAAAGCACGCGCAAAATGGTGACTGACGTGTTGCGCAACGCCAATATAACCACGGTACTGGTTACTCACGATCAGGCGGAAGCACTGTCCTTTGCCGATCAGGTCGCGGTATTGCGCAACGGCCGCCTAGCCCAGGTCGGATCGCCTCGGGAGCTCTACCTCTCGCCACGCGACGCCGAAACGGCAGTCTTCATGGGCGATGCCATCATCCTGCCAGCAAGGCTGGGCAACGGATGGGCCGATTGCGCCCTCGGACGCGTAAGGGCTGAAACCGGCCAACGGCGGGGAGACGCCGTGATTATGATCCGTCCGGAGCAAATCCGCTTCGTTGCCGCGGCCGACGAAGGATCGGTGGAGACGGGTGGCCTCCTGTCCCGGCACGGACGCGTAACGGCCGTCGAATTCGGTGGCGCCACCGCCCTGGTGACTGTCGGCTTTGTCGGTGCTGCACCCGGCACCATGGAGTTCTTGAGCATCAAGAGCTCAGGGGCAGAGTTGCCGGCTCCCGGCTCGACCATTCGCACGGAGATCATTAGCCAGGCTCACGTCTTCTGCGACCCGGCTCCTGCCTGTGAGCATGCTCCAAAGCTTGGCGAGCACCGAAGCATCGGGCCGAAGTGATCCGCTCGGTGGTCCGCGTGACACCATGTCGTCAGGCAAATGCCAGCCACAAGCCTAAAGTTATGGATTCAGCAGCGCCGCACCAAACAACAAACTCGAACAAGCTACAAAAAACGCCTTCACTATCGACGAGTTCGCACGTCGCCCTCAACGGCCGATCGCAGTGAGCGCAAGGGAGATCCATAAGTTCCTAATATCCGCTTCATGGCGCTCGTCCCCCAACCGCTGAGAGATCTACCCGAATTCCCGCTTCATTTGGCAGCGCAGGCGGCGTCCCGGGAGAACGCTCCGAAGGTTCTTCCGCCCTCTCAGCCGCCCCACTATTGTTCACCTCTCTGACGATAGACGGGCCTGGATCGGTCGCATTGAACACAGCCACCCCTTCGAAGACCCCAGTCTGCCAAGCTTCGATTGCATCGTCGAACACCTGAGGCAGAACGCTTTCATCGGCCGGATTGCCATACCATTTGAGCACGATCCGCCAGACCTTGCCGAAGAGCGCCGTTCCCAGCCGTAAGTTCGAACAAGCATCGAGCAGGTCGGGTGAAATTCCCGACGGATCCTTGCTACCGATCCCGACCGGGTACTGCGTGATACCAACCCGGACAACAGCTTGTCCGACATGAGCCCGGATGGTTGCCAGTGCCTCATCCGGCGTTTTCGCTGCGGGCACCAAGACGATGCGGTTTCCACTCCTGACCGTGATGCTGAGTGGATCGGTCGATCCGACGGTCTTGACGAAGGTCTCGACAATGGCGGGTCTGAGGGAGGGATCGGCGCAACGGTGGATGAGATCGGCATCGATGGGCATGGCAGGAACTCCTCTTCAGCCTCAACGGTTGAAAGCGGTGACGAGTGGTAGATCAAAGAGCCGCGCCCAGGCCTCGACACTCGCCCGCTGGATCGCAGGAATGGAAGTGTCTTTCGCCCACCAGCCATTGGCGATGGCAACGATCCGGTCGGGGCGATGGAAGGCCGATTGCAGAACTGGCCAGACGAGAAGCTGCTCGTAGCAGATGAGCGGCGCGATCCGCTGACCGGCAACCTCCACAACGGGAGCGCCGAAAAGCGTTGCCCGAGCACCCCCAGTGAGACCGAGCCACGGTCGCCAAGGCTGCCACATGGCAACCGGCACTGGCATCCGCTGACGGTAGAGGACCTTTGCACCCGCTCGGTCGAGCGCGACCATGACGGTATCGTAGCCTTGAGTGTCGATGACGGCGGCTCCGGCAATCACCGTGATGTTGAGATTGGCCAGAGCCTCGCCCAACAGATGCTCCGCGGTCGGGGTCAGGATGCCAAAGGCACTTTCCGGAAGAACGATGACCTTCGAGCCGCCCTCGGCTTCGTTCCGGACTTGGGCGATCAACGATTGCTGCTGGTGGAGTGTGTCGGCCCGCCCAAAAGTCGCTCCGGCTGCGGTATCGATACCCCGCCACTCTCCTGACGCTGGAGAGCCATCCCCTGATTCGGCTGCTATGCCGGTAAGAACTCCGGCCGACAGGGCAATCGCGAGGGCCAATCGCGTGGCCATCAGGCAAAGGCCAAGCGCCGTTGCCAATAGCCCCCACCATCCCCAGTGGGGAAGTAGCATGCCGGCGGCCGTGATCGGATGAGCCCAACCGGTGATGCCGAATGGCGGAACGGCCGTCAACACCATGGCTACGCCATAGTGCCCCGCCCTTCTCCAGCCTTTGCGCGCCGTCCAAGCCAACCCATGAATGATGACAAAGGGGACCGAGCCCGCGATCCAGAACAGGAAGCCGACCGAGACCGATGAGCCGAAGAACGCCGCCGCGCCCTGCGGAAGCCCTCGCGACGCCGCCAGGAAATATCCAGCCGAAGCGGCCGCGGCGACCATCCGGCATTGCGCCGCCGCCCAGAGCGCCGGAAACAGAACGGCGACGGGCAATGCCAGCACCTGGCCACTCCAAGCTGTTCCACCGACAATGCAGGCAGCAGACACCAGAACGACCGACCGGATGTGAATCCAGCGCCTGGAGGGCCTCAGATCATAGCGCGCCGATAGAGGTAAAGGCGAGGATCGGCCGCGCAAAGCCGAGGAGACCTGTGTCGGGAACCGGCCCGAAATAGCGGGAGTCATAGGAGCCTCTGAATTGCGAGTGCAGGAAGAACTGGCCGGGCGGGACGACGCCACCGGCCCAAGGCGAGAGAGTCCGACCTTGGCCGTCCCTTGAGCTGAGCCGCGAGTGCGGCAGCGGAACACCGTCGATCCTGACGTTGGCACCAACGGCTATGTTCGCGCCGGCAATTGCCGCGACGACCTTGATGAGCGGGGCCGCGCCACCGGGGCACGTCCCCTGCCAAAAATATCCCCGCGCCAGCCCGAAATCCGACAACGCGCCCGATGACGGACATATGAAGACCAGATCGCCGACAGCGACAGGCCGATCAGGCGTGACAACCTGCCAGAGGCCAAGTGGCTCGCTCGGGGTCAGATTGATGCGCAGACCGGCCAAAATCCCCACGCCGACAAACGCGGCCATGAGCGCCAGGCCAACGCCAGAGATGGTGAGGACGCGTCGCCGGGTTTGCTGCCGACGCTTCTCTCCGTTCGGCCTCTCCGCTTCACCGCGTTGCTTGGCGGCCAGACAAGATGGCCGCACCGGCATGTCGTCGGAGACTCCCACTGCCCCGCTTCCTGGAAAGACCGTCATTGCAGCCTCATCCCTCTCGATTGCGAAAGGGTCTGACGCTGGGCCTCGCGGAGGCCCTCGGCCTCCTTTGTCCGCTGCGCGCCGGCAAGCTGTTGAATGGCTCTGAGGTCGGCCCAAGCGCCTTTGAGGTCTTGCCGTTGATCCGGGCTCAGACCGTTCGACAGTTCCCTGGCTGTCTCGCCATCGCTGTCTCTTGCTGCGAGCGGCAGGAAGGTCCGTTCTCCGAAGCGTTCGTCAACAGCCTTGGCGAACCCCTCCAGTTCGGCCGCGATCATCCTGTCCTCAAGGGCGAACCCGAGCGCGGCGGGAAGGTCGTTGCGGTCGATGGCATCGCGAATGCGCTCGAGCGTCTGGCGCGCTCCCATCGAGAGTGCCGGGATATCGACTGCGGCCTTCAGCCTGGTGGCGCGTTCTTCAGCCTCGTAGCGATGTTCCGCCTCGGCCCGAAGCCGCAACCAGGTCTCGAGGTCACGGGTGAGCGCCGGGACGTTGAGCGCGGCGTGCTCGCGTGCCTCCCGCTCTGACCGTCCGGCAAACAGCCCCGTCCCCCCCTTCAAGGCTCCAAAGCTGTTGGGTTGGTCCTGGAGCTTTGCCAGGGTAGCCGCGGCCGTCTCGCGGTTCGCCATCATGGCGTCGACATCGACCTTGGCGAAGGCACTTTCCGGATCGGCGAAGACGAAGTGGAAACGGGAAGAGACCTGCTCCCATTGCCGCGAGAGGACCGGATCGGCGATGAGCCGATCATCGACCACCTCGGGAACCGATTTGGGATGCGCGGATGTGCCGGCGACCATAGGCCTTGCCTCCTTGGGCGTCTCCGTTGGGGTTTGCTTTTGGTGGACAACGAGACCGAGGCGCTGGCCCGCGGCGACGAGTCGGGCGCCGAGATCGACGAGCCGATCCGTTTGCCGGACGGTCCAGCGGAGCTTCTCGGCAACGAGAGTGCGGGCGACGCGAAGAAGGTCGAGGCCGCGCACCTCGGCAAAGCGGAGGCTAGCGCGATAGAACCGCGAGCCCGCGTAATCGAGGGTCGTTTCCTTCGCTCGCGCTTGCGACAGGATCTTCGTCAGCCCGCCGGCCTTCCGGAAGGAGAGTGCGCCATAGTAGAGGCCGACATCCTCGCGATGGCGGGTCAGCGCCACATAGGTCAGATGCCGATCTAGCGAGAGCGTGGCCAGCACCTTGACCCGGTCGACAGTCGCACCTTGAGACTTGTGGATCGTCGTCGCATAGCCATGGTCGACGTTGGCGTAGAAACGCTGGTCAACCTCGACACGGCGACGGTGTTCGCTCTCCCCCACCATGGCAGCAAACCAGCCGGGACGGGCTTCTACCACGTGGCCGATCATGCCGTTCTTGACGCCGAGCGATCCCTCGTTCCTCAGGAAGACGATCTGGTCGCCGGCGGCGAACTTGCGAACGCCGTCGTCGGTCTGGAAGGCCTGGCCTTCTGCTACCAATCCACGTTCGATCAGCCTGGTGCGCGCCATGTCGTTGAGCGCGCGGACATCACGTCGCAGATGCGCCAGGATCAGCGTGGACTTCGCGGGATCATAGTCACGATTCCAGTCCTCGATCAGCGCGGCGACAGCGTCGGCCTTGAACCGGCTCGGGTAGAGCATGCTGTTTGCTTCGTAGGCCCTTAGCGCCTCGGCCATCCGCCCTCTTGCAAAATCGAACGAAGCCTCCCGCATCCACGGCTCGCGCTGGCGATAGATGGTCTGAAGCTCGGCATAGCCGGTGCGCTCGGTAATGGCCCGGAAGGCCGCCCCCGCCTCGATCGGCTGGAGCTGATCGGGATCGCCGACCAGCACCAGCTTGGCACCTGTTGTGACGACGCTTTCCACGATGAGCGCCATCTGGCGGGATGAAACCATGCCCGCTTCGTCGAGCACGAAGATCGTCCTGTCGTCGAGTCTGTCGCGGCCCTTGCCCCAGGCCAGCTCCCACGAGGCGAGGGTGCGTGAGGCAATGCCGGCCTCTTTCTCCAAGCCTTCGGCGGCCTTACCGGCTAAGGCGGCACCGACCACGCGATAGCCCGCCGCTTCCCAGGCCTCGCAGCCGGCTTTCATCATGGTGGTCTTGCCGGCACCGGCGCGCCCAACCACGGCGGCAAGCCGTCCCTCAGATGCGACATGGGCAATCGCCGCTCGCTGCTCGTCCGACAGACGGTCATGGCGCTCGAAGACGGAGCGGAGCATCTTGTCCGGAACGCCGTGCGACGAACGACCGGATAGCCATTGGGCGCGGCTCACCATACCCGCTTCGATCTGGATCAGCTCACGTGTCGAGTACTTGGCAGGCTTGCGCTGGCCGGAACCGAAGGCGACCCGCTCGTTCTCAAGCTTTACGACATCCGGGCTCTGGAGGATCCGTACCATCAGTTGCTGGAACGTGCCGGCATCGTCCACATAGCGATGCAACACCTTCGCCACATCGCGCACCGTGAAGACGCTCATTTCGCGGGAGACGAGATCCAGCACGATCTCGGGGCGGCGCAGGATGCGGGCCTTGTTCTTGGCGCGACCTTCTTCATGCAGCGCCACGCGTTCGAGCTTGGGCGACCAGCCGACCGCCTTTTCTTTCCGGTCGATCGCCTTGGCACCGACACCAATATGGGCGGTCGGCACGAGGTCGATACCGCGCTCGGCATAGGACCGGCCATCGACGCGGATGTCGAGACCGGCAAGGGCCAAATGCTTGTTCTGGAGAGCGAGCCAACTCTCGCGCTGTTCAAGGAACTCCACCTTTTCGCCCGACCACAGGCGATAGGCGATCTTGCCCGCTTCATTGCGCAGGGGCTCGCCTGTCTCTCCGAGGACAGGAACTTTCTTCGATCCGAAGTCATTCTCCGTCAGGGGCCGCAACGTGGTCATCAGATGGACATGGGGATTGCCCGGTTCGTCGTGATAGACCCAATCAGCCACCTGCCCTCGCACCAACACCTGGGCTCCGACGAACTCTCGCATCAGGGCAATGTTCTGATCGCGCGTCAGCTCCACCGGCAGGGCGATGATGAATTCCTTGGCGAGCTGCGCGTCATAGCGCTTCTCGAAGGCCTCGACCGCATTCCAGAAGGCTTCGGCCGCTTCCGCCACGGAACGGTCGGCAATCAGCGCGCGACACCATTCCGGCGCGTCTGGCGGCAGCAGGAATTCTTCATGGGCGAGACCACGCTTTGCCGAGTAGTCGACCACCCGACCCTCCACCTCGTGCACCATGCGAGCACAATGGCGATAGGCGGCCGACAGCACGGCACTGCGGCCCTGGCTGCGCGAGATCAGTTGCGGAGTGAAGTGGGTGATGGCCAAGGCGGCAACGGCTTCCGGAGGACTGTGGAACACAAGACGTTCCTCGAAAGCGGCGGGTGCGGCCCCGCCGGGCTGAGAGCCCTCGGCCAAGGTGGAAAAGCAGGGCGTCGTGACAGCGACGTATTACTGCGCCCTTGGACCTTTCCTTCGGAACGGCCGGGATGATTGTCCAAAGCGTCGGCACTGCCGACTAGCTTTTTTATGAGTGGCCGCAAGCGGCCGTTTTCCAGATGCTCCGCTTCAGCCAGACAGGCAGGCGACAGGCGGAGGCTCAACCGGAATGAAAAAGCCCTCATCGAAAATCCGTGAGGAAATCGCCCGGCTTCAAGAGCAGTTGAGAGCGGCGGAGACCCGTGAGGCCGAGCGCATCGGCCGCATCGCCCTCAAGGCCGGGCTTGGCGATGTCGAAATCGACGAGGAAGCGCTGCTCGCTGCCCTCACGGATGTGGCGGGGACGTTTCGGCGCGGGAGCAATGAAGGTTCAACCGGGAAGAAGAGGACCGCACATGAACCCTCGCCGGGAAGTCTGTCGTCCCCGGCGCTCGCATCTCAAACGGCTCTACCAGCAACTGGCGAGACTGACGCGCATGGCTGAGGCACAATCGTCCGAGGCTCGCAAAAAGGACACCCGAGAGAAGATCGCGCTCGGTGGCCTCATCGTCAAAGCCGGCCTGCGCTATGAAAGCCGCGCCGTCCTCCTCGGCCTGCTGATTGATGCAAGGAAGCGTCTCAACGGCAACGAGGTCGAGCGCGAACGGCTGACGGTGTTAGGGGCGGAGGCCTTCAGCCATGACGCCTCATAACGTTGCCCCGAGGCTCGTGCTGTTCATCCTGCCACTTGGTGTGATGATCGGCGCGCTCGTCGGCTTGACGGGTATGTCGCCTGGATTGGACCAGATCTTGGCCGCATTGGGCAAAACAACAGCGCAGCAATTGCTCCTTTCGCGGATCGGGACGGGCCTCCCCTATGGCGTCGTCGTCGCCGTCGGCATCATCACCCTCTTTGCCGCCGCCGGATCGGTGAACATCAGAACGGTTGCCTCAAGCGTTTGTACCGGCAGTCTGGTGGGCACAGGATGGGCCATCACCTGCGAAGTTCTGCGGCTTCAGACGGTTCCCCCCGCACACGCGTGGCTGTCCAGTGTCGATCCCGCGATCGCAGTCAGCATCGTACTTCTGATGATCGCGTTGATCTTTTCCATGCGCGTCATTGTGAAGGGCAATGCCGCCTTTGCCTCATCGGCCCCGAAGCGCATTCGTGGGCGGCGGGCCCTGCATGGCGACGCCGACTGGATGAAGCTTGACCAGGCCGCCTGCCTCTTCCCCGAAACCGGCGGCATCGTCATCGGCGAGCGCTGCCGTGTCGACAAGGACAGCGTTGCCGCCCTGCCCTTTCGCTCGAAGGACCGCGCCAGCTGGGGAGCCGGCGGACGCATGCCGCTCCTCTGCTTTGATGCCTCCTTTGGCTCGTCGCACGGCATCGTCTTTGCCGGGTCCGGCGGCTTCAAGACGACCTCGGTGACAATCCCGACCGCGCTCAAATGGGGCGGCACGCTCGTCGTGCTCGATCCCTCCAACGAGGTCGCGCCCATGGTGGTCGATCACCGACGTCGGGCTGGAAGAGCCGTCCATATTCTCGATCCAAAATCGCCAGATACCGGCTTCAACGTGCTCGATTGGATTGGCCAGTTCGGCGGCTCGCGCGAGGAAGACATCGCCGCCGTCGCCTCCTGGATCATGAGCGACAGCGGACGGCAGACCGGCATTCGCGACGACTTCTTCCGCTCCTCGGCATTGCAGTTGCTCACGGCCCTCATCGCCGACGTCTGCCTGTCCGGCCATACCGATCCGGCGCACCAGACCCTGCGCCAAGTGCGGGCCAATCTGTCCGAGCCCGAACCCAAACTGCGGGAGCGGCTCCAGAAGATTTACGATCTCTCCGGCTCCACCTTCGTCAAGGAAAACGTCGCCGCCTTCGTCAACATGACGCCCGAGACGTTTTCCGGTGTCTATGCCAACGCGGTCAAGGAAACCCACTGGCTGTCCTATCCCAACTATGCCGCGTTGGTGTCTGGATCGAGCTTTCGTACGGACGATCTCGCGAGCGGACGCACCGACGTCTTCATCAATCTCGATCTCAAGACGCTGGAGACCCATGCGGGGCTCGCCCGGGTCATCATCGGAGCCTTCATGAATGCGATCTACAATCGCAACGGCGCCATTGAGGGGCGCGCGCTGTTCCTGCTCGACGAGGTGGCGCGTCTCGGGTTCATGCGCATTCTTGAGACTGCCCGCGACGCTGGCCGCAAATATGGCGTCACGCTCGCCCTGCTCTTCCAGTCCATCGGGCAAATGCGCGAGACCTACGGCGGCCATGATGCCGCCAGCAAATGGTTCGAAAGCGCCAGCTGGATCTCGTTCGCCGCCGTCAACGATCCCGAGACCGCCGACTATATCTCGCGGCGCTGTGGCACCACGACCGTCGAAATCGAGCAGGTCAGCCGCTCGTCGCAAAATTCCGGCTCGTCACGCACGCGGTCTAAACAACTCGGCTCCCGCCCGCTGATCCAGCCGCACGAAGTCCTGCGGATGAGAGCTGACGAACAGATTGTCTTCACCGCTGGCAATCCGCCGCTTCGTTGCGGCCGTGCCATGTGGTTCCGGCGCGATGACATGCGGGCTTGCGTGAGAGAGAACAGGTTCGAGAGAGAGTGACGGTGAGCCCGAAGGAATAGCCTTTTATGCCTCCCGGTCGAGCACCGCCTGATGGAACTCGCGACCCATCACGGCCATGAATCGACGTCACCCCATCGATTCAAAACTGTCGTTGGACGCGATGGCGTCGATTGGCGATCCTTGCCGCCATGACCGCCGCTCCTCGCCATCTCTACATCGAACGCCGAGATTCCACCCGCAACATGGCGCGCTTCTACGCGCTGTCGATCGAGCCAACGCTGTTCGGCGATGTCTGCCTGACACGGCGCTGGGGCCGCATCGGCACGCGCGGCCAGATGAGGGCAATGAGCTTCTCGCACGAGGACGAGGCGCTGGCGCAGTTTGCCAGGATCCAGCGCCAGAAGGCGAGCCGCGGTTATCGCGAGTGCCTCACCTAAACCTGTTGACCTCGGTCGTCATCTTGCGGCGCGCCACGAAGGCACGCAGCAAGGGCAGAAAGAATGCCTTGCTGAAGCTGCCGAGCGGCGGCGCCGGCTCCAGGTAGAAGGACTGGCCGATGATGTCAGTGTTGTACTCGTCGAGGATAAGCCAGAGGCGCATGTCGGCATCGAGGCCTGCCCGGCGCTTTTCGATGGGCGGAATCTCGGCGGCGAACCGGGACGCTTCCGGCTCCTTGGACGTGATGGGAAAGAACAGGATCAGATCACCGCTCTTGCGGGCGAGTCGAACGCCGACCGCGACGGGTCGGTCTTTGCGTCCCTCCGTCTCACCCGCCTTGGCTTGGCGCGCCCAGAGATAAGCATAGCGAAGGACGACACCGGTCTGGAGCTGTTCGAAGCTCATGACCGCGAGGGCTCGTCTTCGCGCGCATAGGCTTCGACCGCCGTCTCGAACTCGCTCAAGAGATCATCCGGCATGGTCTCGATCGTTCCGACCGACCGGGTGTCAGAGCGCTTCAGCAGCTTCTGGTAATCCTCGATATTGAGGATCACGAGGCGCGGCTTGTTGCGCTGGGTGATGGTGACTGGCCGGCGCAAGGCCTCGGCGATGATGTCGCCGGATTTTCGCGACAGGTCGCTCGTCGTATAGGATGATGTGTCAGCGGGCTGCATGGCGGCATCCTCGATCTTGTATTTCATCATATACAGCATTTCTGTATTTATTGGAAGCGCCTCAGCAAGATGACCGAAGCCGACTGCCGGAAGCGCCCATTGGGTAGATCGACACAGCTGACTTCGCCCAGGGGCGCCGGCTCCGCCACCAAAGGCGGAGCCATTTATGCCGGGGTGTCAGTCCCTGTTGGGGCGGGACCAGATGAGCTGGAAGCCGGTCTCGCCGTCGACTTCGGAGAGCGTCGCGTAGATGGGAGCGGGGAAGCTCGGATCATCGAGCTTGACCGAGAGGTAGTCGCGGTCGGTCTGGTCCGAGCGCTTCTGCCAGGCAGCACCCAGCTCAACATTATGTGGTGCACCACATAACGTGGATTATGCGGAGAGCGGGATTATGTGGAGTGT
>NZ_CATNLY010000053.1 GCF_950100655.1 Pleomorphomonas sp. T1.2MG-36 | reverse complement strand
TGGTCATGGCGGGGAGAAATGCACCCGATCCCATCCCGAACTCGGCCGTGAAACTCCCCAGCGCCAATGGTACTCCGTCTTAAGACGCGGGAGAGTAGGTCGCTGCCAGGCCTGCAAAGTGCAAGACAAACAACAACAAACCACACGAACATAACTCTTCACAAAACACACACACAAACGAACCCAAACAACCATAAGCCCTCCGAGAGAGAAATCTCCGGAGGGCTTTTGCGTTTGGAAATGACGAAGAAGCCAACACCAAAGCCCTCAAGGTGAAAACCGAGAGGGCTTTGGCGTATCTGAACAACAGGAAACGATACGGCAGTTGGGATATCTTCAACGCTCAGTGAGCCTACTGGCCATCAAGTACCACCACCATTTCGTCGAAATTCTCAAGCATTAGGATGGGGTTGATTTGCCCGGTCCGTTTGCCGTAATATTGTAACCACTTATTCCCAAGCAAGTTCACGAATTCACTTAGCTCTCTATTTACTTCGTTATCGCGATAGAAAGGATACCACCCAGAAAACTCCATTCCATCTGGCCGGATTTTTGTTGGCATATTGGGGTTGAAGTACACGACACAGTCGGTGTGTTCATCGGCATAGTTGTCCCCCATGATCTTGGCCAAATTGAACAGCATAGTCTTGTGGCCGAACAAGGGCTGCTGATCCATCGCGACAAGGATTAGACACCGTGTGTCATCGCTTCCAAAAGTTGATCTCGACTTTCTGAGCTGCTTCCGAGCTTGCTTAATCCGCTGCTCTATGGAACGACGAATCCGTTTGCGTATGAGAGTTGCGACGATTTCTGGGACATCCTCTTCGCGCCAAATTAGCCCCATAACATCTGAGCCAGTGCATCCAGAATCTATGTAGGCTTGTACCAGTTGCTTGAACGCACTTGGACCCGAGTAGATACCTTCCAACGTCTTCAATTCCGCAATGACGTTGTGCTTTTCAAAGAAGTAGTCTGCGTTGAGTGGCATTAGTGACTTGTTCGCGATCAAGTCTGCGATTTTCTTTCCGCCAAAATCTTGGACGAATGCGTCGAACGTAGATTCGACAGGAAGTGGTGCGGGCGACTCAGACATAGGCCACGCGTTGCTGTGCTCATGTTCGTATTGCTCGATCTTTCTGCGAGCCCTGACCTCGGATCGCTTTTTACCAAGGTTTTTAAACATGAAGCCTGATCCGCCATAGATCGTGTTTAGTCCCATTTGGTGCCCCTTGGAACTCGTCAAACGCTCCCTTTGGGAAGGTCTCTAGGCTTTCTTGCGTGGATACAGCAGCAAGTTGGGATAGAGCGTGCCATCCAGGCCGAAGACATCGAGCACGTGATCGCAGAAGTCCGGTATTTCCTTCGAGTCCGCTATTACAGCGCCCTCAGCTCGCGCTTTCGTATCTCTGCGAATACTCGCCATCTCAGCCTCCGGTGAAGGCCGGGGGCTCCCGATCTCGGCGAGAAACTGCAACCAACGCACGACCCCGGCATCGGCTAGCGCCTTGGCCGCTTTCGTGTCCGCCTTGAAAGCCGGACAAACTGATGGCACCGCGAGCGCGTAGTAAGCGCCAAACAAGACCTCGAGCGAGGCCGTAGAGCCACCAGTCATTTCTGGGTATCGACCGATGCCCGCAATAGCGTCTTTGACTGTGCAGCTGACAAAAGTCTCCTTGCCGGATTCGAACACGCCTTCATCCACCTTGGTGTAAGTCGAATCCCAGCCTTCCGGGGTCCCGGGGCTGACAAGATGAAGGACGTAGGACTTCCCTTTTCGCTTGTAGGATACGATCCTTGCTTCGCAGGCAGAGCCGCCACAAGAGGTCAGGTATTCCTTTGAGATTGTGGTGAGACCATCGAACTTTCTATGGTACGACATGCACTCCTTGGGGTTTTTCCCCCAGTGTCCGATGAGTTCCTCTGGAGCCCCGTCAGCGGCAAGGGCAGCTTGAGACGCCGACAGCAAGGTAACGAGCAAAAGCAGTCTGGCAGAGCGCATAATCGCACCGAGTTTTGGACGGGGTATAGCAACGACTAATGATTGCACCGATTGCTATCTGCCTGCAAATCTCCACCGAGGAATCCCTCCGAAAATTTAAGCCACGCAGACGGTTGTCCGCGTGGTCTAGATTTGTTGTTGTCTTGCTCGCACTGCCTTACCCGTCGCTCACTCCGGGCGCGACCAGACGTAGATCCCGATCGACACGAATACTGCCGCCACGATCACCATGAGCAGCGGGCCGGGCTGGCTCCCTTTGTAGAAGGCATAGAACCCAAGCGCCATGCCGGCCGTCGACAAGAGCTTGCCCGAGCGTGGTATGGCGCCGCGCTCGCGCCAAGCGGCGAGAAGCGGACCGAAGCGCCGGTGCGACAGCAGCCAGGCTTCGAGGCGCGGCGAGGAGCGGGCGAAGCAGGCGACGGCGATCAACAGAAACGGCGTCGTCGGCAACAGCGGCAATGCGACGCCGATCGCCCCGATGACCACCATCAGGCAGCCGATGATCATATAGGCCTGACGCATGCACCAAACCGTTTCGCCGACAGGTTCCGCCAACCGGGGTGTTCGGCCCGGTTGAGCGGCCGTCTCAGCACTGGATCCGCAGCGCTCGCAGGGCGGCCGAAGGTTTCCTTCCGACCAGCGAAGGCTCCAAGCGCCGGGAACATCCCGCCACTCAGCGATGGAGATTATGCGAGCCGCTCGCAACGGACAACCGTGGGCGAGCACGCGGGGGGATTGCCGGCGATGCAGGCCTGCTCGGCAGCCTTCGGTGGAGACTTTGTGTCTACTACGTAGTATCTCGTAGGGATCGCGGCGCGGTCATCTTGACGTCGCTTCGGGTAGATGATTTTGTCCGCGGGAAAGCTGCCGCGAAACGCTGGCCGAAGTGTCGTCATCGACAAGGCCGCGTCGCCACGCCGGAAAGGACCGAGACTTGACCACTCTGAATCAGCCGTCCACCGCCTTCACCCGTTCGCTTGCCAGCTCCAGCCGCGCCGTCAAGGTCACGGCCGTTGTGTTCGGCTCGCTCTTGATCGCCGCCGCGTCGCAGATCGAGGTGCCGTTCTTCCCGGTTCCGATGACGATGCAGACGTTCGCCGTGCTGCTGGTCGGCCTGCTGTTCGGCTCCCGTCTTGGCGCCGCCGCCGTGCTCGCCTACTTGGCCGAAGCGGCCGTCGGCCTGCCGGTGCTGTCGGGCGGCGATGCGCTGGTGTCGCTCCTCGTCAAGCCGGCGACCACCGGCTACCTCGTCGGTTTCGTCGGCGCCGCCTTCGTCGCCGGTCTGATCGCCGAGCGTACCGCCGGTCGGATCTGGGGCACAGTCGCTGCGGCCGTCGCCGGCGAAGTGGTGCTGATGACGCTCGGCGTTGCCTTCCTGGCCTGGTTGATCGGTGCCGAGAGCGCCGTAACCTACGGCTTCGTCCCGTTCATCCTGGGCGACGTTCTCAAGATCGTGCTGGCCGTGGCGGTCGCGCGCGGCGTCGGGCGGCTGTCGCTTCCCACCGCGCTCTGAGACGCCACATTTCGGCAGAGTTCCAGGCGGCCGCCGGCTTTCCGGCGGCCGTCGTTTTATGTCGATGACTCGCTTTTTGTGCGGTGCGATTCAGGCTTTGGCAACGATCACCTCTCAAACTGCCACCTGCGGGGGCGGTCGCGACGATTCTGTCGGGCCGGGGAGTGACGAGGGCGATGATCAGATCAGGCGCAATCGAGAAGAAGCGGCTGCGCGAGCTCTATCGCTACCGCATTCTGGATACGCCGCCAGAGCCCGAGTTCGATGGCCTTTGCGATCTCGTTCGCAGCCTGCTGGGCGCCGATGCCGCCGTCATTACCTTTCAGGATGCCGATCGTTCGTGGTGCAAGGCTTCCGCCGGGCGACACGTCGTCTCGTTGCCGCGCTCTACCTCGGTCAGCGAGCAGGCGGTGATTGCCGGCGAAGCGGTGGTCTATGAGGACCTCGCCCAAGAACCGCTGTTTCGCGAGCATCCACTCGTCCAGGGCGAGACTGGCATGCGGGCCGCCGTCGGGGTGCCGATCGAAGTCAAGAAGGGACTTTGCATCGGCGCCGTCGTCGCATTGTTCGACGAACCTCGCCAGATATCGATCGCCGACATCGAAAACCTGCTGCGCCTGACGCGCGCCATCATCGACCGCCTGCATCTTCGCCGCATTCGCATCGAGCGCGAGCTCGACCAGATCGCCCGTGCCAAGAAGGACGCCGAGATCGCCGCCCAGAAGTGGGAAATCGGCAAGCAGCGGCGTCTCCTCGAGCAGACGGCCCGCCTCGCCCGCATCGGCGGTTGGGAATACGAGGTCGCCGCCGACCGCATGATCTGGTCGGCGGAAATCTATCGCCTGCTGGAGCTCGACGAAACGGCTGCGCCGCCGAACCTGACCGCGCTGCTGAGCTATTGCCAGGAAGAGGCCGCGGGCGAGGTGAAGCGGCTGATCGTTCGCGTGCTGACGCGCGGCGAGTCCTTCGAGACCGAGATTCCGTTGATTACCCAGTCGGGCCGGCGACGCTGGGCGCGCTGCGTCTGCGAGGCGGAAGTCCAGCGCGGCAAGGTCGTCCGCCTCTTGGGCACGGTGCAGGACACGACCTTACAGCGGGCGACCGAGGAAGAGGTCAACTTCATCGCCACGCATGACATGGTGACGGGGCTTCTCAACCGCGCGGTGTTCCAGGAGCGGCTCGACCGCGCCCTGGCTTTCCGGACGCCGGCTCGTACCGTCGGCCTCTACCTGATCGACGTCGACCATTTCAAGTCGGTCAACGACACGCTCGGCCACCACGCCGGAGACGTGCTGCTGGCCGAGGTAGGGCGGCGGCTGCGCGAAGCGGTCGGCGAGCTCGGCATCGTCGCCCGACTCGGCGGCGACGAGTTCGCGTTGATGATGCCGGACTGCGGCGGTGAAAGCGAGCTGGTCGCCATTGGCGAACAGATGATGCGCGGCCTGCAGGAGCCGATCGCCTATGACGCCGAGTCGATCCCGGTGACCATTTCCGTCGGCATCGCGCGCGCTCCGTCGGGCACGCCGGCCGACCAGCTGTTCAAGGACGCCGACATCGCGCTCTACGAGGCCAAGGGCGAGGGGCGGAACCGCTTCGTGCTGTTCGACAGGGCGATGCGCGAGGCGATCGAGCTGCGCCATTCCATCCTGCGAGCCATTCGTCAGGCGATCGACAGGGGCGATCTGCGGCTTCACTATCAGCCCAAGTACTCGCTCCGCACCGGCGTGCTGGCTGGCTTCGAGGCGCTCTTGCGCTGGCATCGTCCGGATGGCTTCATCGCCAGCCCGGGCTTCTTCGGCATCGCTCTCGACGATCCGCAGTTGGGCCTTGCCATCGGCGACCTCGTCATCCGCGAGGCGGTGCGGCAGGCGGCGGACTGGCGCGCGCGTGGCGTCGTGTTCGATCACGTGGCGATCAACGTCGCCACGCCGCAGTTCCGGCGCGGCGACCTTTGCGACTGCCTGACCGCCGCGCTCGACGAGTTCGACGTACCGCCGGCGGCGCTGATGGTCGAGGTGACCGAGAACGTGCTGCTGTCCAAGGTGGCCGACGAGGTGCAGACGACGCTGTCGCAACTGGCCGGCAAGGGCATCAAGATCGCGCTCGACGACTTCGGCACCGGCTATGCGTCGTTGAGCCATCTCAAGGATTTTCCGGTCGACCTTCTGAAGATCGATCGCTCCTTCGTGGCGACGCTGACCGAGGAGCGCGAGAGCCGCTCCATCGTGCGCGGCATCACCGCGCTCGCCCACGATCTCGGCATTCCGGTGATCGCGGAGGGCGTCGAGACCTCGGCCCAGCGCGACATGCTCCGGCATTTCGGCGTCGATTTCGGCCAGGGCTACCTGTTCTCGCGCGCCATGCTGCCGGCGCAGATCGAGGCGTCGGGCCTGGTCAGCATGGTTGCCACGCAAGTCCGCGCCTGAACCGGACAAGATTTCGCCGACCGGTTTGATCCGATCGGCGGCAGTTGGTTCTCTGACTTCGCGCAGATCTCAGGCGGCGATCGCCGCGGCTTCCCTTGCCAGCTGTTCGATGCGCGCCCAGTCGCCGGCCTTGACGGCATCGGCCGGCGCCACCCAGGAACCGCCGACGCAGACGACGTTCTTCAGCTTGAGATAGTCGGCTGCGTTGTCGAGGCTGACGCCGCCGGTCGGGCAGAACACCATCTCGCCGAGCGGCGAGGCAAGCGCCTGCAGATACTTCGGTCCGCCGGCGGGACCGGCCGGGAAGAACTTGACGATGCGGTAGCCCTTGTCGCGGGCCACCATCGCTTCCGATGCCGTGGCGACACCGGGCAAGAGCGGAACATCGAGCTCGATCGCCGCGTCGAGCAGATCGGGCGTGGCGCCGGGGCTGACCAGGAACTTGGCGCCGGCCGCGACGGCGGCCTCGGCCTGGGCTCGGTCGAGCACGGTGCCGGCCCCGACCACGCCGCCGGGAATGGCGCTCATCGCCCGGATGGCTTCGAGCGCCGCCGGGGTGCGCAGGGTCACTTCCAGCGCCGGCAGGCCGCCCTTGACCAGCGCGGTGCCGAGCGGCACGGCGTCTTCCAGGCGGTCGATGATCAGCACCGGAACCACCGGCGCGCGGCGGAGAACGGCGAGAAGGGCGGACGTGTCGAACATGGCGGGTCCTTTTGCATCGGCGGTCGCAAGCGGCAACACCGGCACTGAGTTCACGCCTTGGGGCATGACGATGTCGGCGCACCAATCGGCAGGCGGCTGCGAGATCGTTGACGGCGGCCTACCATTCCAGTGTGGTATGGCAGAAAAGCGTCCGATCAGCCACTCGATTCCCGAATGACCAGATGCGGAGCTATGAGCTTATGCTCGAACGGCGGCTCCTCGCCGACGATCAGGGCGTAAATGGCGCGCGCCGCTTCCCGCCCGATCTCCTCGGAGCCGTTCTCGACGGTGGTCAGCGCCGGCGCCCAGGTTTCGGAGCCGTCGACATCGTCGTAGCCGGTGACGGCGATGTCGACGCCGGGGCGGATGCCGAGGCGGGCGAAGCTGCTCATCAGGCCGAAAGCCAGGACGTCGTTGAAACAGACGACGGCAGACGGGCGTGGAGAGTGGTTGGCGATGATCTCGGCGGCCTTGCGGCCGTCGCCCTGCGTCATCAGTTCGGGGACATCGAGCACTGGAGCAAGGCCGGCCTCGGTCATTGCCTCGCGGAAGCCGGCGTAGCGGTCGCGACCCGACGAAGTGGACCGGAGACCGCCGACGAAGGCGATGTCCTTGTGTCCCTTGCCGATCAGCAGGCGCGTGATCTCGTACATGCCGTGGCGGTCGTCGCCGCGTACGCTCGGGGCATTGGCGCCGTCGATGTCGCGGCAGACCAGAGTCACCGGCGTGCCGGTGCGCATGATGGCCTCGATGTCGGCGACCGTGGTGCCGACCGAGGGACAGAGCACCAGGCCGTCGGCATTCTGCTGCTGCAGCACCTGGACGAAATTGCGCTGGCGCTCGATGCTGTCGCGGTGATTGCAGATGAGGATGGTGAGCCCGTATGTCTCGAGCTCGCTCTCGACGGCGCGAAACACCTCGGCGAAGTAGGGGTTGAGCACGTCATGCACCACCACGCCGACGATGTCGGTGCGGGCGGTGCGCAGAGAGGCGGCCTGCCGATTGTAGATGTAGCCCATCTCGGCGGCCAGCGCCTGCACGCGCTTGCGCGTCTCGGCCGAGACGGCCGGGTTGTCGCGCAGCGCCAGGGAAACCGTCGCAGTCGAGACCTCGAGCTGCGCGGCGAGCTGGCTCAGCGTCACGCGGCGACGGCGGAATCGGCGGAGGTCTTCCCGTTTGCTGGTGGTCATCTAGGGTCCCGTTTTCTGCCTTCTCAATCGATCACATGAAACATAAGAACGGCTGGCGTCAACTGAATTGCCTACGTACGGAGCCGGCTGCCTGCGGTTCCCTCAGGAACCCGCCGCGGCCGCCATCTCGCGGGCGTGCACGACGCGCTCGCGGTGGAGAAGATAAAGCCCGGAGGCAACGACGACGCCAGCGCCGACGAGGGTCCAGATCGACGGTACATCGGCGAAGACGAGATAACCGGAAATGACCGTCCAGATGAGCTGGATGTAGCCGTAGGGTGCCAGCGTGGCCGCCGTGGCGAAGCGATGGGCGGTCATCACCAGGAAGTGGCCGAAGCCGCCGGCAGCTCCCATGAAGATCAGGCCTGCCCAGACGACCGGCGACGACGGCGTCTGCCAGACGACGAGGAGCGGGGGAATCAGCAGGAGGCTTGGCACGGCCGCGAGCGAAATCACCAGCGAGCCAGGATTGACGCGAGTGGCAAGGTGGCGGGTGACGAGAGTGTACAGCGCGCCGGACAGCATCGAGGCGAGCGCCAGCAGCATGGCCGGATGGAAGTCGCCGAAGCCCGGCTGGGTGATCAGCAGCACGCCGAGGAAGCCGACGACGATGGCGACGACGCGGCGGATGCCGATCTTCTCGTGCAGGAAGATCACCGACAGCAGGGTGATGACCATCGGCGACAGGAAGCCGATGGACGTGGTCTCGGCCACTTGCAGGTAGTGCAGGGCGGTGAAGTTGGCGAGCGTCATCAACGTCAGGAGCAGCGCTCTGACGATCTGCAGCCCAGGGCGTTCGAAGCGCCAGGCGCCGGGCGAAGACAGCGGGTTCAGCACCGCCATCGCCATCAGCAGGTTGATGACATAACGGAACCAGGACACTTCGATCACCGGCAGATGGTAGCTCATCGCCTTGGCCGTCGTGTCGAGGCAGGCGAAGACCATGGTCGAGCCGAACAGCGGGATCAAGGCCTTGAGGGGCGCTCGGGCGGGCGGAACGGACGGCTGGGGCGAGGGCGCACTTGGCCCGGGAACGGTCATGGACAACTTCGCTGGCGCGTGACGACGGGCACCGGAGCGGAACCCGCCACCGGATCGGTTCAAAATCATACTAAAGTATTGTTCTGGCCGATGTAAGCCCGTTCGGTGGCCGTCAGTCGCTGGCGCCTTCCTCGGCCTCGTCGCGCAGGATCGGTGCGGTCGGCTTGGCGCCGGCTTCGTGCCCCTCGTCGTCATCGTCTTCGGTGTTGGCCGAAGCGCCGGCCGGCAGCAGATTCTTCTCGATCTGGCGCAGGAGCTTCTTGAGGCGCTTGCGGTCCTTCTCGTCGAGGCCGGCCAACGCCTCCTTCTCGACTCGCTTCCACACGGCATCCACTGCTCCCGCCCGTTCGCGACCGGCATCGGTCAGGAACACGCGGGCGAGGCGGCCGTCGGCGCTGGACGTCTGGCGGGTGAGCAGCCCCTGCGCGCCGAGGCGGGAGATCATCTTGGTGACGGTCGGCGGCTGCACGGCGAGTTCGGCGGCGAGCTCCGACATGGACTGACCGTCGCGTTCGGCCAGCGCCTTCAGCACCGCCTCCTGGCCCGGGTGCAGGCCGATACGGCCCAAATGGACCGCGGCGCGCGTACGATGGACACGGGCCGCCTGCACCAGACGGTGGGTGACGCTCTTGCGATGGTTGAAGCTCATGCCGCCTCGTCTCCGTCGTCGGCGCCGGCCGGGCCGGTCACCGTTCTACACCTTTGAGTGATCCCCTTTTCACACGAAACTATGACACTTATTTAGGGGCCGAAGATTTTTCCATAAGCCGCCGTCCGCCTTTGTCGTGCGTCCGTCTGGAGGGCGTGCTAGGACAGCGGTCCTCTTATCCGTGGAGATGCGCATGTCCGCTCCGGCCGCCGCCCCGTCCGTTCCCGTCACCGTCCTCACCGGCTACCTCGGTGCCGGCAAGACGACGCTGCTCAACCGCATCCTCACCGAGGATCATGGCAAGCGCTATGCCGTCATCGTCAACGAGTTCGGCGAGATCGGCATCGACAACGACCTCGTGGTCGATACCGACGAGGAAGTGTTCGAGATGAACAACGGCTGCATCTGCTGCACCGTTCGCGGCGACCTGATCCGCGTCGTCGAGAATCTCGCCAAGCGTCGTGGCAGCTTCGATGCCATCCTGGTGGAAACCACCGGCATCGCCGATCCGGTGCCGGTCGCCCAGACCTTCTTCATGGACGAGGAAGTCAGGAAGTTCGCCCACCTCGATGCCGTCGTGACGCTGGTCGACGCCAAGTTCTTCCTCGACCGGCTCGGCGATGCGCCCGAGGCCGAGGACCAGGTGGCCTTCGCCGACGTCATCGTGCTCAACAAGACCGACCTCGTCAGCCCGGAAGAGCTGCGCGAGGTGGAGACGACGCTCCGCCAGCTCAACCCCTACGCCAAGATCCACAAGGCGACCCGCTCCGGCGTGGCGCTCGACGCCATCCTCGATCGCGGCGCCTTCGATCTCGACCGCGTGCTGGAACTCGATCCATCCTTCCTCGATGTCGACGAGCACGATCACGACCATGACCATGTCTGCGGCCCGGACTGCGACCATGACCATCATCACCACGATCACGACCACGATCATCACCATCATGGCCACGAGACGCATCACGATACCGAGGTGACGTCGGTGTCGCTGAAGACCGGCGAGCTCAACCCCGACAAGATCCTGCCGTGGATCTCGGAAATCACCCAGGCTCAGGGCCCGAACATCCTGCGCCTCAAGGGCATTCTGGCCTTCCCCAACGAGCCCAAGCGCTACGTGGTGCAGGGCGTGCACATGATCGTCGAAGGCGATCTGCAGCGCGATTGGAAGCCCGGCGAGCCGCGCGAGAGCCGTCTCGTCTTCATCGGTCGCAAGCTCGACCGTGCCGAACTGGAGGCCGGCTTCAAGGGCGCGGAGGCTTGATCCAGCCTCAGGCGCCGGCGGCGACATCCGTCGCCTTGGCTTCCGCTTCGCTTTGCGCCTGACGGGGCGATGCTCGCCACGTCAGGCTCGCTTCGCGCGGCGCCGCTTGGCGCCGGAAGCCGCGTTGCGGCTTCTGGTCTTCTGCCTCAGTCGCCGGCGGGCCTCCGGCCCTTGGCTTTCGCGCTTCGCGCGGGCGCCGCTTGGCGCCGGAAGCCGGATGGCGGCTTCTGGTTCACGGCCGCTCTTGCATTTGCAGCCTGAATGACGCACTCCCGTCGCACTATTTCCAACACAGCTCCGGAGCCGCACCCGTGCCCGAGGTTACCCCGCTTCCGCTTTCCGGCTATGTCATCGACGTCCACTACGTGGCCGGCGTGCCGACCTTCGTCACCGGCGACGGCGCCATCGCGCTCGGTACGGCCGGCCGGGTGGTGAAGCCGCATGCGGGCGGCATTCTCGCATCGGCGCTTGCCGCCGACGGCAAGTCGGTGGTCACCGGCGGCGACGACGGCAAGGTGATGCGCACCACCGCCGACGGAACGAGCACGCTCGTCGCCGAGCGCGGGCGCAAGTGGATCGACGTGGTTGCCGCCGGCCCCGGCGGCGCCGTCGCCTTCGCTTCGGGGAGAACCGTGGTGGTGGTCGACGGCACCGGCAAGGTGCACGAACTGGAACGGCCGCGCGCCGCCCTCGGCCTTACCTTCTTCCAGAAGGGGCTGCGTCTTGCCATCGCCGGTTACAACGGCGTCGGCCTGTGGTTCCCCGGCACCGCCGCGCCGGTGCAGGAGCTGGAGTGGAAGGGCTCGCACATCGCGGTGACGCTGTCGCCCGATGGCGCCAATGTCGTCACCTCCATGCAGGAGATGGCGCTGCACGGCTGGCGCCTGCGCGACGGCCAGCACATGCGCATGTCCGGCTATCCGGCCAAGGTCAAGTCGATGTCGTGGTCGGCCAAGGGGCGCTACCTCGCCACCTCCGGCGCGGGCGTCTCGGTGCTCTGGCCGTTTTTCCACAAGGACGGGCCGATGGGGCAGCGACCGCTGGAACTCGGCGGTCGCCAGGAGCTGGTGACCCGCGTCGCCTGCCACCCCGCCGAAGAAATCGCCGCGCTCGGCTATGATGACGGCATGATCCTGCTGAGCCGCTTCTCCGACCGCGAGGAGGTGCTGCTTGCCCGCCCGAACGGCTCGCCGGTGTCGGCGCTCTCCTGGAGCAGCAATGGCCTGGAGCTGGCCTTCGGCTGCGAGAGCGGCGCTGCCGGCCTGATCGACCTCACACGCTGATGACCGCCCTTCGATCCTCCTCCTTGCACACGACGCCAGCCGAGCAGGGCGAACTCGACGCCGCCTACGCGGCGCTGGCTGCTCGCGAGCGGCTGCTGCCGATCAAGGTTCCGGCCTTCTACCAGCGCAAGCTCGACGAGGAGGCGGCGTCGCTCGGTCACACGGAGGGGCCGCTTCACCGCATGGTGCGGCCGACGCGTGAGCGCTTCGGCGCGCCGGCCGGGGGCGAGGTGCCCGATTGGGTCGACGACCGCGCCAACATGCCGGTGCCGGGCTCGAGGGCGATCATCCACAAGTATGCCGACCGCGTCCTGTTTATGCCGACGTCGGTCTGCGCCGGACACTGCCAGTACTGTTTCCGGCAGGACGTGCTGACCGACGCCCATGCCGAGGGCGGCGACCTCAAGGGCCTTGCCGCCGAGGTGGAGCGGCTGACGGCCTATCTCGGCACGCGTCCCGAGGTGTCGGAAGTGGTGCTCTCCGGCGGCGATCCGTTGACGCTGTCCTTGCGGGATCTTGCGCTGGTGCTCACGGGCATTCGCACCGTTCCGACCATCCGGTCGATCCGCCTGCATACGCGCACGCCAGCCTTCGCGCCCAAGATCTTCGGCGACGACAAGAAGCTCGACCTTCTCGCCGAGGCGGACGTCCGGCTCGTCCTGCACTTCGCCCATCCCTACGAGATCTGCGGCGACGTGGCCGAGGTGCTCGATCGGCTCGATCGGCACCGCATCCGTCTCTACAATCACTTTCCGCTGCTGCGTGGCGTCAACGACCATCGCGACGTGCTGGCGCGTCTGATCGAGACGCTCGACGATCACCGCGTGCGCACGCTGTCCGTCTACGTATCCGAACCGATCCGCCATTCGGCGCCGTTCCGGGTGACGCTCGATCGCTTCTTTGCCCTGCAGGACGAGCTGACCGCCACGACGCCGAGCTGGATCAACGCCGTTCGCTTCACCCTCGACAGCCCGGTCGGCAAGGTCCGGCGCGAGCATATCGTGGCGCGCGACAGATCGGCCGGCCTCGTCACCTTCGAGAAGGCGGGCCAACGTTTCGTCTTTCCCGACTTTCCCCACGAGCTCGACGTTCCCGGCGACCGGGACACGCTGCTCTGGAAGGGCTGATCAGGCCGTCGCCCTCGGCAGAAACAACACCACGGCGAACAGGATCGCACCGCCGAGCGCCAGGAACGAGGCCGCTGCGACCAGCGGCTCGAAGCTGGGGTGGCCGTTGAGCAGAAGTGCCAGCGAGGGAAACATCACCACGGCGGCGATGGTGTTGAGCGCCCAGAGGATCTTTGGCAGGCGGCCGGTGCTCTTGGCCGGATTGAGGCCGAAGAAGATGCCGTAGACGGCCATCACCACGAACCCGATCAGGTTGAGATGGGCGTGCGCGCCGGTCGCGGCGTGATTGCCGCTGGCCGACATGTAGATGCCGAATAACATGCCGACGATCAGCAGGACGGCGGCGGTGCGAAAGTACAGGAGCGAAATGGGATTGCTCACAATGGTCTCCATGCCGGCAAAAATCCGGTCAGGATGACCATACTACATTATACGTAAAAATACAGCCAGCAGGTTAAGGGCGCCGGTTCGCCCGCCCCCATCATAAAACGCCGAACTCTCGCTCCGAGCCGCCGGAAATCGCCGCGCTCTTTGGTCCGGCATGGCCTAGCTCTCCTCAGGTTCCGCGGTGCGCAGTTGTCCCGTCACCGCTCAGATGGAGAACCCGCCATGACTTCCTGCCGCCTTGTTCCCATCGGCCGTGTCGTCCACACCGTCGATGGTCCTCTGATGGAGATCGAACCCGCCTGTCGGGAAGGCCTCGTCGGGCTCGATGCCTTCCGATGGATCGTCGTTCACTGGTTCGCCCACCGGGCGGAAGGGGCGAGCGCGACGCCGCTCGTTCTGCCGGCACCCTATCGCGGCGCCCCGGACCGGTTGGGCGTGTTCGCGACGCGGTCGCCGCTTCGCCCCAATCCGCTCTGCATGACCGTGGCGGCGCTTGCCGGCGTCGACGTCGCCGCCGGCACGATCCGCCTCGGCTGGATCGACTGCGACGACGGCACGCCGATCCTCGACATCAAGCCCTATCAGCCGAGCTTCGACCGGGTCGAAAATCCCGAGCCGCCGACGTGGTGCGCCGCCTGGCCGCGCTCGGTGGAAACGTCGGGCGCGTTCGACTGGGCTTCGGTCTTTCCCGGCTGAGCCGGTGCTTTTGTTTGCCGGTCGGCCGGTGCATGCTGCCGGCATGCGCGCGAACCGGCAGATCATCGAGGACGTGATGCGGTGGGCCGGCGAACGGCTCGCCGACGACCTGAGCGTCGCGGCGATGGCGAGGCGATCAGGCTATTCCGAAGCCCACTTCTCGCGGCTGTTCTCGGCGGTGGCCGGCGAGAGCCCGGCCGGCTGGCTGACTGGACGACGCGTGATGCGGGCGGCCGAGCACCTGCGGTCCAGCCGGACACATGTGCTCGACATCGCCCTGGACTGCGGCTTTGCCGATGTGACCACCTTTGCGCGGGCGTTTCGCCGCCGTACCGGCCTGTCGCCGAGCGCCTACCGGCGGGCGATGGGGGCGGGTGGCGAACGCCCTGTCGGGTCGGTCCGGGAGGCGGGAACCGTCGCATCCCCCGCCTTCTGCCTCTCGGCGCTGACGGTCGACGTGGTGGACGATCCTACGGCGCCCGCCGGCCTCTGGCAGTCGGTGCGCCGGCACCTGGAAGAGACCGGCCTGCGAATCGATGGAGGGAACATGCGACAGGTGGCGTTCTGGCGCGGCGATCCGCAGACACGCTACACCTGCGCCGCGGGCTTTGTGTGCGGCGCGGGCGAAGATCTGTCGTTGCCATTCACCCTGCTGCGCGTTCCGGCCGCCCTTTGCCGGCGGTTCGTGATGGAACGTCCGGGCGAGACTCTGGCGGCGGCCTACGAGGCGATCTATGGGGATTTGTTGCCGGCGGCCGGCGATCGGCTGGCGGCGGATTTTGTCATCGAGCGCCCCCGCCCGGATGGGGGTGGGGGCGTCGAAATCCTGGTTCCGATCGTCGGAACGGTGGATGGGGCCGACCGCTGAAGTTACCGCACCAGGATGTTGCGGAAGCTCCAGGGATCGCTTTCGTCGATGTCCTCGGGGAAGAATCCGGGGCGGCCGGCAAGCGGCGTCCAGTCGGTGTAGTAGCCCTTCACCGGCCCGAGATAGGGCATCTGCACTTCAAGGCAGCGCCTGTGGTCCATCTCGTCGGTCTCGACGATGCCGGCCTGCGGATTCTCCAGCGCCCAGACCATGCCGGCCAGAACCGCCGAAGTGACCTGAAGGCCGGTGGCGTTCTGGTAGGGGGCGAGCTTGCGCGCCTCCTCGATGGTCAGCTGCGAGCCGTACCAGTAGGCGTTCTTGCCGTGGCCGTAGAGCAGCACGCCGAGTTCATCGGCGCCATCGATGATCTTGTCCTCGGAGAGCACCTCGGTTTCCTGCTGCACCTGCCCGCCCTGGCCGAACATTTCGTGCAGGGAGAGCACGGCGATGTTGGCGGGGTGGTAGGCGTAGTGGCAGGTCGGCCGGTATTCGGGGTGAGCGCCCTCGCCGACGGTGTAGTAATCGGCGATGGAGATCGCCTCGTTGTGCGTGACGAGGAAGCCGAACTGCGGACCCGGCGTCGGACACCAGGTGCGGACGCGCGTGTTGGCGCCGGCCTGGAGCAGATAGATCGCCGCCTGACAGCCGCCGTCGTGGTGGCGGGCCGTTTCCGGTTCCCAGGTCTCGCCGGTTCCCCAGCCGAGTTCGGCCGGCTGCAGGCCCTCCGACACGAAGCCGTCCACCGACCAGGTGTTGCGGAAGACGTCCATCGAATGCGGAATCAGCGTGCGCTGGGTGTCGCGCTCGGCGATGTGGATGCCCTTGACCCCGGCGGTCTGCATCAGCTTCGCCCAATCCTCGCGGCTCTTGGGCGGCTTGTGGGCGATACCCATGTCGCGGGCGAGGTTTTCCAGCGCCACCTTGACGAACCACGAGACCATGCCGGGGTTGGCGCCGCAGCAGGAGACGGCGGTGGTGCCGCCGGGACTTCTCCGCTTTTCGGTGCGGACCGCCTCGCGCAGCCAGTAGTTGGTGCGATGGGCCGGTTCGACATCCTTGTCGAAATAGAAGCCTTCCCAGGGCTCGGCGACGGTGTCGATGTAGAGCGCCCCGATCTCCCGGCAGAGCTTCAGGATGTCGAGCGAGCCGGTATCGACCGACAGGTTGACGCAGAAGCCCTGGCCGCCGCCTTCGGTGAGCAGCGGGGTCAGGATGTCGCGATAGCTTTCGGGGGTGATCTTCGCCTGGATATAGCGAATGCCGTGGTAGGCGAGGATGTCCTTTCCGGCGTCGCTGGGATCGATGACGACGAAGCGTGATCGGTCGAATTCAAGGTGCCGTTCGATGAGCGGCAATGTACCGCGTCCAATGGAGCCAAAACCGATCATGACGATGGGACCGGTGATCGTGCCATGCACGGGCCATGAATTCATTCAAACTTCTCCTGTCACGGCACCCCTGGTGCCGGAAGATCTCCGCGTCTTTCAGGTCAACGGGAATAGTTATTGAAGGGTGAAACGGCGGCGCCTGTGCCTTCGGTGCCGTCCCCTGCAGCTATTAGAGCATGCCGGCGCCAAGTTTTCCAGTCGCACCCTTGGAAGAAATTCCGAGGTTCGACATCGGGTTCGTCCGAAAAAGCACGCATTAGTCGAAGATGGCGCGAGGACGTGGGGCAGTGAACTTCGGCGGGGTTCGAAAAACCGCAATGCGGTCTACTAAACCCAGCCTTGAAGCTCGCGGCGCACCACGTGCTCGATGACCGTCATGCCGTCGTCGCCGTCGTTGAGGCAGGGGATGCGGGCGAAGTTGACGCCGCCGTTCTCATGGAAGATGTCGGCGTTCTCGACGCCGATCTCCTCGATGGTCTCCAGGCAGTCGGCGACGAAGCCCGGCGTCATCACGGCGATGGACTTGATGCCCGACCGGGCCAGCGCCTCGACGGTCTTGTCGGTGTAGGGCTGGAGCCATTCCTCCGGCCCGAAGCGCGACTGGAAGGTGATGCGGAGGCGGTCCTCGCTCCAGCCGAGACGCTCGCGCAAGAGCCGCGCCGTCTTCTGGCAGTGGCAGTAGTAGGGATCGCCCTTTCTGAAATAGCTCTGGGGTATGCCGTGAAAGGAGGCGAGCACCACCTCCGGCTCGAACGACAGGGTAGCGAGATGGCCCTCGACCGAACGGGCGAGGGCGTCGATGTAGACGGGGTCGTCGTGGTAGGGCGGCACGGTGCGCAGCGCCGGCTGCCAGCGCTTGGTGATGAGGTGCGCGAAGGCCTTGTCGTTGACGGTGGCCGTGGTGGCGGCAGCGTATTGGGGATAGAGCGGATAGAGGAGGATGCGTTCGCACCCCGCCGCCTGCAACGCATCGAGGCGGCTGGCGATCGACGGGTTGCCGTAGCGCATCGCCCAGTCGACGACCACGTTTCCGAGGCGGGCGCCGAGCTTTTCCGCCTGCGAGCGGGTGTAGGTGCGCAAGGGGCTCTCGTCGCGTTCCCGGTTCCAGATGGTGTCGTAGTCGCGGCCCTTCTTCTGCGGCCGGGTGTTGAGGATGATGCCGTAGAGTATGGGGTACCACTTGAGGCGCGACGTCTCGATCACCCGCCGATCGGTCAGGAATTCCTCGAGATAGCGGCGCATCGAACGGCGATCGGTACCGTCGGGCGTGCCGAGGTTGACGAGAAGGACGCCGACCTTGCCATGGGGAACGACGGGATGATTGGACGGCAACGACATTTCGGCTCGATCCGGACTGTGACTTTAGAGAATTTCTAGCCGAAACCGAGGCGGTGCGCGAGACCCATGCGAAGGGGGCGGCGCTTGCGGCAAGACGATCGGCATCTATGACGAAAAACAGCCAAGACCATATGGGTATTGCGTATTCCCTGCGGGTTGCTTGTGCTTCTCGCCGAAAATAAGCTATGGAAACCCGGTCTCCGCAAGAAAAGCGAAGGGGGTGGCAGGGTGACGCGCGCAGCTCACTGGGAGCGGCGACCATCCGGCCGGGGGAAGACGATGCGAGGCTTGCTCAAGGTGTGTGCGGCGATCGACGCGCTGAACGTCGGCGTCAACTATTTCGCCCGTTGGTTGGTGCTGGCGGCCGTTCTGCTGTCGGCGGGCAATGCCATCGTTCGCAAGCTGTTCAACTATTCCGCCAACTCGCTGCTGGAAGGGCAATGGTACCTGTTCTCGGCGGTGTTCCTGCTCTGCGCCGGCTACACGCTGCTCAAGGGCGAGCACGTGCGGATCGACATTCTGGTCTCGCGCCTCAATCGCCGGACGCAGGTGATGATCGACATTTTCGGCACGCTGTTCTTCCTGCTGCCGTTTACGGTGGCCGCCATCTGGCTCAGCTGGCCGCAAGTGGTGTCCAAGGTCCTTTCCGGCGAAGTGTCGTCGAGCGCCGGCGGCCTGCCGCTGTGGCCGGCCTGGGTGCTGATCCCCATCGGTTTCTCCCTGCTCGGCCTGCAGGGCGTGAGCGAGATCATCAAGCGCGTCGCTTTCCTCAGAGGTGACGGGCCGGACCCGCTGCCGACCCACGCCTCCCACAATTGATCGACGGGGATTGCTTGTTATGACCGCCTTCCTCGTCGCCAACCTCGCGCCGATCATGTTCGGCTCGATGCTGCTGTTCCTGCTGATCGGCTATCCCGTCGCCTTTGCGCTTGCCGCCTGCGGCTTCGGCTTCGGCCTGATCGGCATCGAGCTCGGCCTGCTGTCGCCCAACCTGTTCCAGGCCATTCCCGACCGCGTCTGGTCGATCATGAGCAACGACACGCTGCTCGCCATCCCCTTCTTCACCTTCATGGGGCTGGTGCTGGAACGCTCGGGCATGGCCGAGGACCTCCTCGACACCATCGGCCAGTTGTTCGGCCCGATCCGCGGCGGCCTCGCCTACGCGGTGATCTTCGTCGGCGCGCTGCTCGCTGCCACCACCGGCGTCGTCGCGGCGTCGGTGATCGCCATGGGGCTCATCTCGCTGCCGATCATGTTGCGCTACGGCTACGACCGGCGCGTCGCTTCGGGCGTCATCGCCGCCTCCGGCACGCTTGCCCAGATCATTCCGCCGAGCCTCGTGCTGATCGTGCTCGCCGACCAGCTGGGCCGCTCGGTGGGTGACATGTACGAAGGCGCGCTCTATCCGAGCCTGATCCTGACGGGGCTCTACGCCCTGTTCGTGTTCATCGTCTCGGTGGTCAAGCCCGATTGGGTGCCGGCCCTGCCGCTCGAGGCGCGCACGCTGCGCGGCTGGCGCCTTGTCGGCAAGGTGCTGACGTCGCTGGTGCCGCCGCTGGTGCTGGTGTTCCTGGTGCTCGGCACCATTTTCATCGGCGTCGCCACGCCGACCGAGGGCGGTGCTATGGGCGCGGTGGGCGCGCTGCTGCTGGCCATTTCCAACCGCCGCCTGACGTTCCGCATGGTGGTGCAGGCGCTGGAGCAGACGGCCAAGCTTTCCGCCTTCTGCATGTTCGTGCTGCTCGGCGCCCGCGTCTTCTCGCTGACCTTCTACGGCATCAACGGCCACCTGTGGGTGGAAAGCCTTCTGGCCGGCCTGCCGGGCGGCGAGGTCGGCTTCCTGATCGTCGTCAACATTCTCGTGTTCTTCCTCGCCTTCTTCCTCGACTATTTCGAGCTGGCCTTCATCATCATCCCGCTGCTGGCGCCGGTGGCCGACAAGCTCGGCATCGACCTCGTGTGGTTCGGCGTGCTTCTGGGCGTCAACATGCAGACGTCCTTCATGCACCCGCCGTTCGGCTTCGCGCTGTTCTTCCTGCGCTCGGTGGCGCCGAACCATCCTTATGTCGACAAGATTTCCGGTCTGAAGACGGCGCCGGTCACCTCGTCGCAGATCTACATGGGCGCTCTTCCCTTCGTGCTGATCCAGGTGCTGATGGTGGTCCTGGTCATCACGTTCCCGGGGATGGTGACGCACTACAAGGCTGATCATCCGCAGGTCGATCTCGACAAGGTCAAGATCGACATCATGGCGCCGGCACCGGCTGCGCCGGCCTTTGGCGATCCGGCCGCAGCCGGTGCGAGCCCGTTCGGGGCGCCCGCCGCTCCTTCCTTCGGGGCGCCCGCGCCATCCTTCGGTGCACCGGCTCCGGATTTCGGTGCGCCGACGGCACCCGGGGCCAGCCCGTCCGGCAGTCCGGCGGCACCCGCCTTCGGGGCACCCGCCGCTCCCTGAGGCGTTGGAAGCGGACAATTTCGCCATAATCGACAGGCACGTCTGCCATTGAAAGTCGGTGGCTTGCACGCCGCCGTGCGTGAGGGTTTTTCGTGACACAGATGAAGTCGAGCCGTCCTCGCCTCGCCGTCCTGTTCGGCGGCCGGTCCACCGAACACGAGGTGTCGGTGATGTCCGCCGTGAACGTGATCGGGGCGATCGATCCCGATCACTTCGAAGCCGTGCCGATCTATGTCGACCGTGAGGGCGTGTGGCGGCTCAGCAGGTTGGAAGCAGGCAAGCTCGCTCGTCCGGAAAGCGGGCCGCAACTGGCGCTGCTGCCGGGTGGCGGCGGCCGGCTGATCGTTGTCGGCGGTGACGCGGATGTGCGACCCATCGACCTTCTCTATCCGCTCATCCATGGTCAGAACGGTGAGGACGGCTCGCTGCAGGGGCTTGCGCGCGTGGCGCGCCTGCCACTCGTCGGCTGCGACACGCTCGGCTCGGCTGCGACGCTCGACAAGGAGGTGGCCAAGCGCCTCCTGCGCGACGCCGGCCTGCCGGTCGCACGGTCGGCAACGATCCATCGCGGCGATGTCCCGGCCTTCGAGACGCTCGTCCGCGAACTCGGTCTGCCGTTGTTCGTCAAGCCGGCGTCGCAGGGGTCTTCAGTCGGCGTCAGCAAGGTGGCGAGCGCCGATGACTACGCGGCGGCGGTGGCCACGGGCTTCAAATATGATCGCAAGCTGCTCGCCGAGGAATTCATCCGTGGCCGCGAGATCGAGTGCGCCGTGCTTGAGGATGACGACGGCGCGCTTACCGTGTCGCGGCCAGGCGAGATCGCACCGGCGGAAAAGCACGGCTTCTACAGCTACGATGCCAAGTATATCGACAAGGACGGCGCGGCGCTGATGGTGCCGGCGGACCTGCCGGAAGACATCGAGCGAGAGCTGCGGCGGGCCGCCGCCGCCGCCTTCCGCGCTGCCGGCTGCGACGGTTGCGCCCGAGTCGACTTCTTTGTCTGCGCCGATGGCCGCTTCGTGGTCAACGAGATCAACACCATTCCCGGCTGCACCGACATCAGCATGTACCCGCTGGCGATGGCGGCGAGCGGCACGCCGATGCGTCTCGTCATCGACTGCCTCGTGCGGCAGGCGTTCGCCCGCCACGCCGAGGCCGATCTGCTCGGCAGCTGATCAAATGAAAACCGCCCGGCCATGACGGTCGGGCGGTTCTCGTGGCGGTTCGCGTCGAGGCGTCGGCTTACTTGCCGGCGGCCTGCTGCGAGTAGACGTAAGAGTCGAAGTTGTATTCGGCGACGCGGAACCACTGGTAGCTCTCGGCGCGGAACTGCTTCCACGGCTCGTAGATCTTCTTGAAGGCCGGGTTCTTCGCCGCTTCGTCATCGTAGAGCTTGAAGGCGGCGTCATAGGCGGCGTCGAGGATCTCGCGGCTGAACGGACGGAGCTGCACGCCCTGCGCCACCAGCCGCTTCAGGGCGGCGAAGTTGCGGGCGTCGTAGGCAGCGGTCATGTCGTCGTTGGCGAGCGCGGCGGCGGCCTTCAGCACGGCCTTGTAGGCCTGCGGCAGTTCTTCCCACTTCTTCTTGTTGATCATGTACTGCAGCGCCGACGAGCCTTCCCAGAAGCTCGGGTAATAGTAGTACTTGGCCACCTGGTAGAGGCCGAGCCGCTCGTCGTCATAGGGGCCGACCCACTCGGTGGCGTCGATGGTGCCCTTCTCGAGCGCCGGATAGATGTCGGGCGCCGGGATCTGCTGCGGTACCACGCCGAGGGACGACAGCACCTTGCCGCCGACGCCGCCGACGCGGAACTTCAGACCATTGAGATCGGCAACGGTGTTGATCTCGTGACGGAACCAGCCGCCCATCTGCGTGCCGGTGTTGCCGCCGAGCAGCATCACCGCGTTGTAGTTGGAGAGGAAGTCGTTGAAGAGGTCGAGGCCGCCGCCCTGGAGAATCCAGGCCTGCTGCTGGCGCGTGTTGAGGCCGAAGGGCAGCGAGGTGGCGATGGCGAAGGTCAGGTCCTTGCCGATGAAGTAGTAGGACGCGGTGTGGGTGATCTCGACGGTGTCGTTCTGGACGGCGTCGAGCACCTGCAGCGCCGGAACCAGTTCGCCGGCCGGGAAAACCTGGATCTGGAACTTGCCGTCGGTCGCCTCGGAGACGGTCTTGGCGAACAGCTCCGACGATCCGAAGATGGCGTCGGTCGACTTGGGGAAGCTGGAGGCAAGGCGCCACTTGATCTCCGGCATGGACTGCGCGATGGCCGGCATGGCGAGCGTTCCCACGCTGGCCGCGGCGCCGGTGGAGACGAGCCCGGCCTTCCTGATGAATTGACGACGATCCATGCGATCCTCCCCTTGCCCCTTATTCACTGGCCCCGCGTGCGCGGCGGCATCGTTGAAACTCGAAAGCGCGGCTCGATCCGCAAGCGGGCCGAGCCGGCACGGCGGGCATTAGAAGCGGAAAAACCGCCATTGCGCAATTAGGTGATGCTCCAATCCTGCAAACTTTTCCGAAAGTTGCGCAAAATCGTCGTGGCGACGCCAAAAGGCCTCCGCGCGCAAAGAATGATCTTCCCGCCTGTCCGGCGGATCGGCTAACAAGGGAGCGTTCTCATCGCTTCGGATCCGCTCATGACCACTCCCGTCGTCCTCTTCACCGCCGATTCCCGTGATTTCGACGGCTACACCTGGCACTGCGCGCCGACGACCTATCTCGAGGCGGTGCTCGCGGTATCCGGCGGCATGCCGCTGATCCTCTCGGCTTTCGGGCCGCGCCTCGATCTCGACGCCGTTCTCGACCGGGTCGACGGCGTCGTCGCGACCGGATCGAAGAGCAACGTCCACCCTTCCCACTATGGCGTGGCGGCCACCGAGGCGATGGGCCCCTATGACGAGGTGCGCGACGCCACCAGCCTGCCGCTGATCCGGCGGACCATCGAGCGGGGCATTCCGCTGCTCTGCATCTGTCGCGGGTTGCAGGAACTCAACGTGGCGCTGGGCGGCACGCTAGCCTCGGATGCGCAGGATCTGCCTGACCGCATGGACCACCGCCATCCGGACGTCGCCGACATGGACGGCAAGTTCGCCATCCGCCACGGCGTGACCATCGCCGCCGGCGGCTGTCTCGGCCGCATCGTCGACCCAGAGATCCAGGTCAACTCGCTGCACCGGCAGGCGGTGGCGCGCCTGTCCGATCGGCTCGCCGTCGAAGCGACGGCGCCGGACGGCACCATCGAGGCGGTGTCGGTGAAGGGGGCGGCCGGCTTCACCCTGGGCGTCCAGTGGCACCCCGAATATTGGGCGACGACCGATGGCCCGTCGAAGGCCATTCTCCAGGCATTCGGCGCTGCCATTTCCGCCGCTGCCGCCAAGCGATGATGAATGTGAGGTAGGTCAGCCCCAGAGCGAGGCGCCGAACATCAGCAGGCCGAACAGCAGTACCGCCACGGCGGCGGCGGCTTCGACGACGGTGTGCAGACGATGGGCCGCCTCGCCACCTCCGGCGGCGGCGATGCGGACGGCGAGCCCTCGTGTCGTGACGGCTGCGAGCGTCAAGAGGGCGACGGTGAGACCGGTGCCGAGCGCCATGGTGAAGGCGGACGCGATGCCGGCGAGCAGCAAGCCCTGGCTGAGGGCGAAGACCAGCACGATCAGCGCGCCGGTGCAGGGACGCAGACCGACGGCCACCACCGCCGACCAGGCCTTCTTCCAGTCGAGACGGCCGGAGGCCATCTCCGGCGACGGCGCGTGGACGTGGCCGCAGCCATCGTCATGGACATGGCCGGGAGATGGGCGGGCCGGCTTCAGCCCGAACCGGTGCTCGTGATCGCAGCCGTCATGGGCGGCGATGCCGAAGCTGGCGGTCATCAGGGCTGGCGTGCCGCCCACCGTCACCATGACGGGCGCGTAGCGCTCGGCAGACCACCGGAGAAACGGGCGGGCGATCTTGCGCCACACCAGCCACAGGCCGAGGCAGACGATCAGCGCGAAGGAGCCGGTCTCGAGCAGGGCGGCCGCGCGGGTCATGGCAATGGAGGTGGCGCCGAGCAGGACGGCGGCGACCAGCACCATGACCACGGCCGTGACGGCCTGGGCAAGCGCCGAGACGAAGGCGAGGATGGCGCCGTTCCTGGCCGTTTCCCTGTTGGCGAGGACGTAGGTGGAGATGACCGCCTTGCCATGCCCCGGGCCCGCCGCATGCAGCACGCCGTAGAGAAACGACAGCGCCATCAGCCAGAACCCGGCATTGCCGTTGGCCTTCATGGCGGTCAGCGTCGCCGTGAGCTCGCGATAAAATCCCGCCTGCCAAACGGCGATGGTGCGGAACAGGCCCGGAAGGAGACCACCGCCCGTGGCGGCGGGTTCCGGCAGGCCGACGCCGAACGGCCCGTTCGAGGCGAGAACCGGTGTCGCGGCGAGGAGCAGGACGGCGACGAGGCCGAGGCGGCGGACGGTCAGGGACATGTGATGTCGGCCCCGTTGGTCTGGCCCTCTGTCAGGAGCTGCAAGGCCGGCGGCAGGTCGCGCTGGTCGGCCGGCACCGCGGCCAGGGCGGCGGCGGCGGCCGGGTCCATGTCGGGCGGACGGAAGGTCTTCGTGGTGCAGGCCTGGGGTGCGGCGTCGAGGACGACCGGCCCGTCCTTGTCGTCGATCATGCGAAAGGCGACGAAGAAGGTGGGGTCGTAGATCTCCAGCCGGATCGATCCGGCCGCCTTGACCGGCGCCTTGGTCGGCAGCGTGAAGAACAGGATGAGGCGACCGCCGTTATCCTGTAGCCAGTATTCGGTCGGCTTGTCGAAGTCGACGTCCGTGCCGTCGGCGGCCGTGACAAAGGTGAAGTAGGCATAGTCCTTCAGCGACTCGACGTTGATGTCGGCCAACGGCTTCAGTTCGTCGACGCTGAGCTTGCCGTCGCCGTTGGTGTCGAGGCCCTGGCTGGCAAAGGCCGAATAGGCGTCGTCAAATCGCCAGATGTTGCGGATGGCGGTGATCTCACCCTTGTCGTCGAATACCACCTCGGCCTTGGCGTCGACCCAGACGTGAGGGTGGGCAACCGCCGGCACGGCGGCGAAGACGCCGACGAGCGCTGCGGCGAAGGCAATCGTCCTCTTGATCAAGTGCGGCATCCGTGGCGATGGCGGCGACGGGGCGGCGCCTCCGGCGAGACATCGCTGCCAAACAAGGCGGTACGATGTCAACCCGGCTCTTCCGCCTCTTCTGCCGGGCTCGTCGGGCCACCGCTGCATTCGTCGCCGTTTTTCTGGAACCAGTCGGCCATGAAGTCGACGAAGGCGCGAATCTTGGCGGAGAGATGCCGGCGATGCGGATAGACGACGTAGATGTTGGCCGCGCCCAGCTCGAAATCGGAGAGGACGATCTTGAGACGGCCGGCTTCGATGTCGTCCTCCACCATCTTGTAGGGCACCGAGCCGAAGCCGAGGCCGGCCAGCACCGCGAGGCGGACCGCCGATGGCGAGTTCACCTCGACGCGACCGGATACCGGCACCGTCTGGCGGACGCCATCGACGAGGAAACGCCAGTTGAAGCGGTTGCGCAGGTTGGAATCGATGATGCAGGGGAGGCGCGTCAGGTCGTCGGGGGTGGCGGGAAGGCCGTGCAGCTCGGCGATATCGGGGCGGACCACGGTCGCAAAGCGATAGTCGGCGAGCTTGCGGGCGATCAGGCTGGAATCGGAGAGTTCGCTGACGCGAATGGCGCAGTCGAAGCCCTCGTCGATCAGGTCGACGAAGCGGTCGTCCAGCCGGAGGTCGAGGCGGATGGCGGGGTTGGCCGCCACGAAATCCATGATCGCCTTGCCCAGCATCGAATCGCCGAAGGTGCGCGGGGCGGCGACGCGCAGGAGGCCTGTGGGCTCGCCGTGGCGTTCTCTCACCATGTCCTGAAGATCGTCGACGCGCTGAAGGATTTCGCCGGCATCGCGGAAGTAGGCCTGACCCAGCTCGGTCAGGGAAAGGCGCCGCGTCGTGCGGTTCATGAGACGGGCGCCAAGTTCGTCCTCGAGTTCCTTGACGTATTTTGAAATCAAGGCCTTGGATCGGCCGAGCTTCCGCGCCGCCGCGGAGAAGCCGCCTGCTTCGACGACCTCCACGAAAGTACGCATGCGAGTGAAAGTATCCATTATCCGCCGCCAGTTTGAGGACATGTCCGTCTTTCGACGAGATCGCGCGGACCGGTTCCGTGGCCTCCGGAACGTCTGCGCGCTGCCGAAAGCGCTTTAGGGCCGACCATATGACAGCCCAAGCAATCGGCTTACCGGCAGTCGCGCCCCATTAACTCTAATGACCTGAATTCAACGAGTTCCGTCAATATGAAAAATCGGGTCTCCATCGCAGAATCATGCGATTTTCTGCTCTTTTACGTATAGTTTCCCGTGAGTGGACAATCGAATTCTTCCGGCTGAACTAATGCCGCTTAGGCAGCGCCTTTTGCACTTGTCGGCCGCGATGAGGGCGGGAGCCTCCAGACGGCCTTCGGCCGAGGTGTCGCCGCAGGGGCACACCACATGAAATTGTCGTCACAAACGGATTTTCGAAGTGCAGGGTCTTGCAGAAGGGGGCGACGCAGAGTACATGCGTCCTTGCCCAATTTCGCACGTGCCTGTGGTTGCGTGCCGGTTTCGCTAGGGCCGCTAACGGCGGTTCCGGCGAGGGCAACCGGTGACCGGAGTTAAACCGGGTCTAAGCTGCTTCTCAAGCGGCGGACGCGACTTAAAGCAACGACGTAGAGGGCTTTTTTGGTCTCTGCCTGCGCTCCAAACGCAGGCGTTACTGAAGAGGCACTACTTCCTTGCCGGACGTGCGGACTGGAGCAATCCGTCCAATCAAAGGCTGCACGACCAAGAGTCTCGACCGCACGGCGCATCTTCGCCGCAGCGCTGAGGTTTCAAGGTCATACCGATATCCGCCGTCTTCCGGAAACGGGAGACGATGAGGATGCATTTGCTCGCGCGTGCCGGGTCCACACCGGTCGCGGAGGGTGGGTGCTCATCCTCGAAGTAGAGTTTGGACGACGGAGTTCCACGGCCATGACCGCGCGCATTCTTGACTTCCTTGCCAACCGACGACCCGAAGGCCCCTGCCTGGTGGTCGACCTCGATGTCGTCCGCGACAATTTCAAAGCCTTCCGCCATGCGCTGCCCGACACCCGTATCTATTATGCGGTGAAGGCCAATCCGGCGCCGGAAGTGCTGCAGCTGCTCGCCGATCTCGGTTCGTCCTTCGACTGCGCCTCGATTCCGGAAATCGAGATGGTGCTGGCCACCGGCGCCACGGCCGACCGCATCTCCTTCGGCAACACCATCAAGAAGGAGCGCGACGTCGCTCGCGCCCTGGAGCTCGGCGTCGACCTGTTCGCCGTCGACTGCGAGGCCGAGGTCGACAAGGTCGCCCGTCAGGCTGCCGCGACCGGCAAGGCTCGCGCCCGTGTGTTCTGCCGCATCCTCTGCGACGGCGCCGGCGCCGAGTGGCCGCTGAGCCGCAAGTTCGGTTGTGATCCGTCGATGGCGGCCGAGGTGCTCGAGCACGCCCACCGGGCCGGGCTCACCGCCTATGGCATCTCCTTCCACGTCGGCTCGCAGCAGGCCAACCTCGACGCCTGGGACGGCGCGCTCTCTTCGGCGGCCGCCATCTTCGGCGAGCTGGCCGAGCGCGGCATCCAGCTCAAGATGGTCAATCTCGGCGGCGGTTTCCCCACCCGCTATCTCAAGGACGTTCCGGCAACGGAGGCCTACGGCCGCTCGATCGACGAGGCGGTGCGCCGTCACTTCGGCAACCACGTGCCCGAGACGATCATCGAGCCGGGCCGCGGCATGGTTGGCGGCGCCGGCATGATCAAGGCGGAAGTGGTGCTGATCTCTAAGAAGCATCGCGACGACGAGCAGCGCTGGGTCTATCTCGACATCGGCAAGTTCGGCGGTCTCGCCGAGACGATGGAAGAGGCGATTCGCTACCCGATCCGCACCCGCCACGACGGTGCCGCCACGGCGCCCTGCGTGCTGGCCGGCCCGACCTGCGACAGCGCCGACGTGCTCTACGAGAAGACGCCCTACGAGCTGCCCATCAGCCTGGAGATCGGCGACGAAGTGCTGATCGAAGGAACCGGCGCCTACACGACGACCTATTCGGCGGTGGCCTTCAACGGGTTCTCGCCGCTCAGGTCGTACATCATCTGAACTCGCTCCGGGCGGCAGCCTCCGACCGGTTCCCTTTGTGACTTCATCGCCCCGCCGGTTGCGGCGGGGGACGGGGTTGCCTCGATGATCGCCTACACCAATGAACAGGCGGGTGACGTATTCGCCCGCGAGACGCTGCTCGACCGTGCCTTCGGGCCCGGCCGCTTCCGCAAATCCTCGGAGAAAATTCGCTCGGGGCGTCTGCCCTCCGAGGGGCTGGCGCTCGTTGCCCGGGACGATGACCGTCTCGTCGGCAGCGTGCGCCTGTGGGAAGCGGCGGCCGACCGGACGCCGCTCCTTTTGCTCGGCCCGCTTGCCGTCGACGACGAGTGCCGTGGCGCCGGCATCGGCGCCGCGCTGATGCGTCTTGCCATCGACCGGGCGCGGACGCTCGGTCATGGCGCCGTCGTTCTGGTGGGCGACGAGCCCTACTACCGGCGGTTCGGCTTCTCGATGCGCGGCATGGACCGGCTTGCCATGCCCGGTCCCTTCGAGCGGAGCCGTTTTCTCGGTCTGGAGCTTGTTCCCGGCGCGCTCGCGAGCGCCTCGGGCGTGCTCCGGCCGACCGGCCGTCTCGCGCCCGTCGAACACGCGACGGTTGCGGCCTGACGCGGCGATCGTCGATGACGGCCGCCTTTCCCCGCCTCAAGTGCCGGCAGGCCTCCGGTCCTCGGCTTTCGCGCTTCCCGCGCGGTCGCCGCTCGGCGCCGGAAGCCGCTCACGCGGCTTCAATATGTCCGTCCGTTCGGTGTGCCATTTGATATCCTTCTCGGAAATGCCTAGACTTGCTTGGTGTTTTCCGGGAGGGCTGTCATGGACGTGTTCTTGAGCGGCGGTGATATCGCGATCATCGCACTGGTGCTGTTTGCAATCGTCGTCCTGTTCGCCGGCATCAAGCAGGTGCCGCAGGGCTACAACTGGACGGTCGAGCGCTTCGGTCGCTACACGCGGACGCTCCAACCGGGCCTCAACCTGATCATCCCGTTCTTCGACCGCATCGGCGCCAAGCTCAACCGCATGGAGCAGGTGCTGGACGTGCCGAGCCAGGAGATCATCACCCGCGACAACGCCACCTGCACGGTCGACGGCGTCGCCTTCTATCAGGTGCTCGACGCCGCCCGCGCGGCGTATGAGGTCTCCAACCTGCAGATGGCCATTCTCAACATCACCATGACCAACATCCGCACGGTGATGGGTTCGATGGACCTCGACAACCTTCTCTCCAACCGCGACGAGATCAACGCCCGCCTGCTGCATGTGGTCGACGCGGCAACCGAGGCCTGGGGCGTCAAGATCACCCGCGTGGAGATCAAGGACATCAATCCGCCGGCCGACCTCGTCGCGTCCATGGCTCGACAGATGAAGGCCGAGCGCGAAAAGCGTGCCCAGATCCTTGAAGCCGAGGGCTTGCGCCAGTCGGCCATCCTGAAGGCCGAAGGCGAGAAGCAGGCGCAGGTGCTTCAGGCCGAGGGGCGGCGCGAAGCCGCCTTCCGCGACGCCGAGGCGCGCGAACGTCTCGCCGAGGCCGAGGCCAAGGCCACGTCGATGGTGTCCGAGGCGGTGGCCAAGGGCGATGTGCAAGCTCTCAACTACTTCGTCGCCGACAAGTACACGCAGGCGCTCGGCCTGTTCGCCCAGTCGCCCAACCAGAAGATCCTGATGCTGCCGGTCGAGGCTTCGGCGCTGATCGGTTCGCTTGGCGGTATCGCTGAGCTGGCCCGCGCGGCCTTCGGTGGCAATGGTCCGCAGGATGCAACGCCGCGTCGGCGCGGAGCCGTGCCGCCGGTCGGCGGCTGAGGGGCGCGACATCATGGGGCTCATCGAAGGACTGATCGCCTCTCTCGGCCCGTGGTCCTGGCTGGTGCTGTCGCTTCTGCTCGCCGGCATCGAGGTGGTGGTTCCCGGCACCTTCTTCATCTGGTTCGGCGCGGCGGCGCTGGTCGTCGGCCTCCTGGCGCTCGCCGTCGCGATGAGCTGGCAGGTGGAGCTGGTGCTGTTCGTCGTGCTGTCGGCGGTGGCGGTGCTCATCGGTCGTCGCTTCTATGGCCGGGCGTCCAAGGAAAGCGACGGCTTCGCCAACGACCGGCTTGGCCGGCAGGTCGGCCGCTTCGCCGTGGTCGACCGGGCGATCGAGGGTGGCTCCGGTCATATCCGGCTCGACGACACCGTCTGGCGGGCCGATGGGCCCGACCTCCCGGTGGGTGCGCGGGTGCGCATAACGGGCCATCGCGACGGCCGTTTCCTGGTGGAGCCGGTGCCGTCCGACTGAGGCGCGCATGCCGTCCCGCAGGCGCCTAACGAGTCGTTAACCAATTCCCTTTACCTTTCGTCAACACTGGATACCGCTCGGGGCGGTTGGCGCGGCGACGGAGGCGAGGCGTGCATCGGCGGCAGACCTTTCGGGCTCTGGCGATGGCGTCGGTTCTCCTCGCCGTACCCGCCCTTGCTCAAGACGCGGACGACATGGACGCCGTGCCGGCGCTGAAGGGCGCGTTGCCTGCAAAGACCGTCGATACGGCCGCCGATCCTTCGCTCGATAACACAGACCCGGCCGAGCCCAGCAAGTCCAACGACCCCGATTTCGTCATTCCCCCGCTGCGGGCCAGCCTGCCGTCGGTCGAGCTCCGGGCCGTCGTTCGCCCCGTGCCGCCCAGCCAGTCGGCGAAGCTGCCGGCGGTGGCGCCGAGCCTGCCGGCCGTCACCCGCGAGGCCGATGCCCGCGCCGAGTACGAGCCGCTGGGGCTCCGGCTCGGCAGTTTCGTGGTGAATGCCACCTCGTCGACCGGCATCGGCGCTCGTCATCATTCGACGCAGGGTAATGAGACCTTTTTCCGCTCGACGGGCGAGCTTGCCGCCCGTTCGGACTGGGATAGCAACAGCGTGGACCTGCGCGTCGGCGGCGCGTTTCGCCGGTCGCTTTCCGGCATCGACGAAAAGCTGCCGGAGGGGGACGCGCGCATCGCCGGCCGTTTTGACGTCACCGGGGCCGATCGCCTCACCGCGGCGGCCGGCTGGACCTTGCGCGACGACGTCTCGGGGAGCGGCAAGGAAAACACCTTCTCCGGTTCGCTCGGCTACGAACGGTTCGGCGGTCTGATCGGTCTCAAGACGGGGCTCGGCATCGACAGGACGGTCAACGAGACCGACACGACGCTCGACAACACGGCATTGTCCCTGTCGCTGCGCCTGTCGCACGACAGTGGCGCGGTCTTGCAGCCCTTCGTGGAAGTCGGCGCTTTCGGTCGCGGTTTCGATCGGCCGGCGGCGGGCGACGGCCTCAGTCGCAGCGGCATGGGGGGCGAGGCGAAGATCGGCGTTACCGTGGCGCAAGAGGACCTGACCGGCGAAGTCGCCCTCGGCTATGGCTACGAATGGCTCAAGGACGACGACCTCGACGACATCTCCGGTCTCATCGGCTCGGCCTCGCTCTCCTGGGACGCCAGCGAGCTTCTGCGCTTGACGGCGACGGCCACCACCAGCTTCGAGCCGACGTCCACGGCCGGCGCGTCGGGCGTCCTAAAGCGGATCGCCGGAGGCACCGTCACCTATGCGCTGGCGCCCAACGCCTTCGTGGTGGCCGGCGGCGAGCTGACGCTGGAGGACTATGTCGGCATCGACCGAAACGTGACCACGACGGCGCTGAAGGCTGGCGTCGGCTACAAGCTCAACCGCTCGGTGGAGCTCGGTCTCGACGGCGAGCACAAGATCGTCCGGTCGAGCGAGTCGGGTGGCGACTATACCGACAGCAAAGTCACCGCCACCCTGACTTTGCGTCAGTAAGGACCGGGTGCGCCGGTGACGGCTGCGGCTTACGCCGTCTCGCCGCGCTTGCTCCATTCCGCCCAGAATATGCCGCCCAGCACCAGCGCCAGCGCCGCCGCGTGATAGAGACGGAAGCTCTCGCCCAGCACAAGAACCGCGAGGATCGAGCCGAACACCGGAATGAGGTTGATGAAGACACCCGCTCGGCCGGGGCCGACCAGTTCGACGCCGCGTACGAAGAAGATCTGCGACACCACCGAAGGGAAGACGGCGCAATAGGCCACCAGCCCCCAGCCGAAGGCCGTCGGCGCCACGTATTGCCCCATGGCGATCTCGGCGGCGAGGAAGGGCAGCGAGGTGAGCAGGGCGGCGACGGAGAGTCCGGCGAAGAAGGACAGGCCGGTGATCTTCGGCCGGCGCGGCAGCAGCACGGTGTAGAGGGCGTAGACGACGCAGGCGCCGAGCATCATCAGGTCGCCGGCGTTGAAGTCGAGCGAGGCGAGGGTGTTGAGATCGCCCTTGATCGCGATGACGCCGACGCCGACGAGCGTCGTCGCCATGCCGGCAAGCTGGCCCGCGGCGGCCCGCGTGCCGACGATCAGGTAGGCGAAGACGAAGACGAGGCCGGGCAGGGCGCCCTGGATGATGCCGATGTTGACCGCCGAGGTGAAATGGGCGGCGATGTAGTAGAAGGCGTTGAAGATCGTGAAACCCAGCGCGCCCATCGCCAGCATGTAGGGAAGGCGCGTCTTCATCGCCGGCCATTCGGCGAGGACGGAGCGGCGGGCGAACAGGACGAGCAGCAGCAACACGCCCGACCAGCGGTAGGTGGTCAGCGCCATCGGCGACACTTCCCCGACGGCGAGACGGCTCGCCACAGTGTTGCCGGCCCAGAACAGCGGCGACAGCACGAGCAGCAGGTAGGGCCGGCCGTAAAGGCGCGACCAGAGACCGTCATCAGCCACGAAACACCTCTCGTCAAAGCACTTTGTCGGCTTCTTCCTAGAGCGTCCGGCTGCCATCCGCACGCCTCTTTGACGCGATCCGGTACGCCTGAAGCTGGACAAATGGCAGATTTCCGACATCGCGGCTTTCATTGGGGGGCGGGCGTCGCTATAGTCGGTCAAGCCCCGGTGCCCATGGTATCGGGGCTTTCCGTGTGCGTGCTGCCGTCGGTGGCATGGCGCGGAAAGGTCTGAAACTTGAACGACGGGACCTTTTCAATGGCGAACGTAGTGGTGGTCGGCTCCCAGTGGGGAGACGAAGGCAAGGGCAAAATCGTCGACTGGCTGTCCGAGCGTGCCGACGTGGTCGTCCGCTTCCAGGGCGGTCATAATGCCGGCCACACGCTGGTGATCGACGGCGTTTCCTACAAGCTGTCGCTGCTGCCCTCCGGCGTCGCCCGCCCGGGCAAGCTCTCCATTATCGGCAACGGCGTCGTCGTCGATCCGCGCGCTTTCGTCAACGAGGTGACGCGCATCCGCGAGCAGGGCGTCAAGATCAGCCCGGACAACCTGCGCATCGCCGAGAACGCCACGCTGATCCTGTCCATCCATCAGGAGCTCGACGAGCTGCGCGAGAACGCCGCCTCGCCGACCACGCGCATCGGCACCACCAAGCGTGGCATCGGCCCCGCCTATGAGGACAAGGTCGGCCGCCGCGCCATCCGACTCGTCGATCTCGCCCATCCCGAGACGCTGAACAATCGCATCGAGCGGTTGCTCGCCCACCACAATCCGCTGCGCCGCGGCCTCGGCCATGCGGAGATCGCGCCCGAGACCGTTCGCGACGAGCTGATGGCGGTGGCCGACTTCATCCTGCCCTACATGGACGTCACCTGGCGTCTGCTCGACGAGAAGCGCAAGGCCGGCTCCCGCATCCTGTTCGAGGGCGCGCAGGGCGCCCTGCTCGACAACGACCACGGCACCTATCCCTTCGTCACCGGCTCCAACACCATGGCCGGTCAGGCCGCCGCCGGTTCCGGCATGGGGCCGGGGGCGCTCGACTACGTGCTCGGCATCACCAAGGCCTACACGACGCGCGTCGGCTCCGGTCCGTTCCCGACCGAGCTGTTCGACGAGGTTGGCGACTTCCTCGGCGAGCGCGGCCGCGAGTTCGGCACGGTGACGGGGCGCAAGCGCCGCTGCGGCTGGTTCGATGCCGTGCTGGTGCGCCAGACGGTGGTCACCTCGGGCATCAACGGCATCGCGCTGACCAAGCTCGACGTTCTCGACGGCCTCGACGAGATCAAGGTTTGCATCGGCTACGAGATCGACGGTCGCACGCTCGACTATCTGCCTGCCAACCAGGAAGATCAGGCACGGGTGAAGCCGATCTACGAGACCATGGAAGGCTGGAAGGAATCGACCGCCGGCGCCCGCTCCTGGGCCGAGCTTCCGGCACAGGCGATCAAGTATGTGCGTCATATCGAGGAGTTGATCGGCGCACCCGTGGCCATGCTGTCGACCAGTCCTGATCGTCTCGACACGATTCTTGTGCGTGATCCGTTTCAGGATTAAGTGATTCACCACGTTTTGCCGGCTCTCCCGCCGCAAAAAAGCCCGGCCGCCGTCGCAAGGCTGGCCGCCGGGTGTCCTATCGAAACAGCGCTCCGCCATGAGGCGGGGCGCCAAGCCGAGAGATGCGGTACATGGCCGACTACTATCCCGTATTGAAGCGTGCCATTTCCTCGCTGCCGTCGGGCTCGGGCGAGGCGCGGCGCGCCGTCTACGAGAAAGCTCGTGTCGCCCTTCTCCGCCAGCTGAGTTCCTATAACCCGCCGCTGTCGCCGACCGAGATCGCCGACCAGCGCGTGGCGCTCGAGGATTGCATCCGTCGGGTCGAGGCCGAGGTCGCCGGTGTTCCGGACGATGCTCCGGCCAGCGCCGATTCTCATACCCCGGCACCAGCCGCGCCGCCTCCCCCGGCCGCGCCCGCCGCTCCCAAGGTCGCGCCACCGCAGGAGGCTCCCCCCCGCAGCGAGCCGGCGCCGCGCGCCGAGGTGAAACGCGAAGAGCCGGCACCGCGCCGGAGCGGGCTGACCTCGCTCGCCGAGCCGGAGATGAATCCCTTCCGGCACATCGAGCCGCTCGCTCAGCCGGAGATGAACCCCTTCCATCATATCGAGCCGCTGGCGACTCGCGGTGGCGCGCCGGCCCGGGCCGCGCCCCAGGATCGGATGCCGGATCGGGCGCCGGTCAGCCTGCCGACCGAGCGCCCCCGCTTGCCGAACGCCCGCCTGCCCGACGAGCATGGCGAGCCGCGCATCGGCGTCGGCGTCAGCGCGCTGTCCCGCACGCTCAAGCAGGCCGATTCGCTCGGCGAGGCGTCCTCCACCGCGGTGCGCGCAGCGCGCCACGCCATGAGCGAGGTCGATGAAGTCGACGAGCCGGTCGTGGGCGAACGGATCGAGCCTGATCTCGGCGGCGTCCGCTCGGCCGGCTTGCGCCAGGATTCGTCCGTCGGCGGCGCAGGAGACAAGCTCGAGGCCGAACGGTTGCAGCCGCAGCGCGAAGCGGCGACGTTGCCGTGGCCCGACGACGGGGCCAGCACCGGCCGCCGCGTGCGCATGCTGTTGATCGGCTTCCTGGTCGTGGTGCTGGTGGGGCTCTTCGCCACGCTGGCCTACACCTTCCGCGGAGCTCTGGCCGACCTGTTCACCGGCGAACCGCAAACCCAGACGAGCGCCGCGACGCCCGGCGACGACGGCCTGTCGCCGAAGATACTCGACCGCCTGCCGGCCGAGGGCGAGGCGCCGGCGGCTCCCATCGCGCCCGACGCTGTGTCGGTCCAGACCGAAGCCGTCGCCGCGCCAGCGGCCGTCGATCCCGATCTGCCGCCACCGCCGGGCACGGCGACGGCCATGGCTCCGACGACGTCTGCCCCCGCGGCGGCCGTGCCCGAGACCGGCCCCACGCTCGCGGCTCCCGCCGCTCAGGCGAGTGCGCCGTCCTCCGCTCCGGCGAGCCAGGCGATCGGCGTTGCCCAGAAGGCCATTCTCTACGAAGAGCCCATCCCCGGTTCGCCCGGCACCAAGCTCGACGGTTCGGTGGTCTGGTCCTTCGTCAACGAACCGGCCTTGCCGGGTGACAAGCCTGTGCCGCAGATTCGTGGCGACATCGACGTGCCCGAGCTCGGTCTCAAGATGCGCCTGTCGATCCACAAGAACGACGATCAGGCGCTGCCGGCCAGCCATATCGTCGAACTGTCGTTTGACGTGCCGCCGTCGTTCGCCGGCAAGTTCATCGACGCCGCGCCCGGCATGATCGCCAAGCAGACCGAGGAAGCGCGTGGCGACACCATCGCCGGTGCCGTCGCCAAGGTGTCCGACAGCTTGTTCTGGCTGGCGCTGTCCGGCCTGGAGCAGGACGTCGCCCGCAACATCCTGCTGCTGAAGGACCGGCCGTGGATCGACATTCCGATCCGCTACGGCAACCGCCGCCGCGCCATTCTCACCTTCGAGAAGGGCGCGCCCGGCGAGAAGGCCTTCGCCGACGCGTTCGCCGCCTGGGGTCAGTGACTTGCAAAACGGCGCCGCCTCATGGGTGGCGCCGTTTTGCTAAGCGGAAGTCCCCGGCACCAACCGGCTCCCACCGTTGCCAGAATGACTTTGGAGCGCCGTTCGATCTGATTGAGTCAGATCGGCGCTCCAAGCTTTCGTGTGTGGAGCATCGTCTTGGCGATCCTCGTTTCACTCCGGTCGGATGATGCTTCAGGCCGGGCTCGATAGCTTCATCAGCACGAGGCCGGCGAGAATCAGCGCCGCTGCGAGGAGCCGCGTCGCGGTCACCGCTTCGCCGAGCACGACGATGCCTATTGCGAAACTGCCGACGGCGCCGATGCCGGTCCATACCGTGTAAGCGGTGCCGAGTGGCAGCGACTTCATGGCGATGGCGAGCAGGCCGAAGCTCATGAGCATGGCGACGATGGTGACGACGCTGGCGCCGATCTGGGTGAAGCCGGCCGACAGCTTCATGCCGTAGGCCCACACGACTTCCAGCAGTCCGGCGATGAGAAGATAGATCCAGGCCATGACGGCCCTCCTTTCGGTAGGGCCGGGCCGTCCCGGACTTGGAGCTCACCCGGTGGAGTGAGAGAGGACGTTGCCTCGGGATCCAGATGGGGCGCCGCCGGCCGCCGTCAAGCGGTGACCGAGCTCACTTCGACAGGAGGACGGCGCGGCCGATCAGCTTGCCGGACGGCAGGTGGTGGATCTCGATCACCTTGCCCTCGGGGCCGTCAATGGTCAGCGACAGGCGGTCGCCGTCGACATCGGTGGCGACGACGGTGCCGGGCGTCGCCACCTCGACCAGTGTCTGGAACGGCGTGCCGGCCGGCGGTGCGTCCTCGCCGCTTTTGGCGACGCGGAAGGCGATGGCGATGAACACGGCGATCAGGCCGATGCCCAGCGTGCCCCCGGCGATCAGCATCATGGTCCTGAGGCGGGCCTGCACCCGGGCAATGGCCGGGTCGAGCGGTACGTCGCGTTCGTCGTCGGTCGGCCCTGCCATGATGCTTTCCTTCAGCGCGGATTTCTGCGATAGGCGCATTTAGCGAATCCGGCGCGGTTTGTCGACGCGCCGCCGGAGCAAGCGGCGATCTCGCGAAGCGCCTTTTGCCGGTTGGTTGTTTTCATGCATCCGCTTCTGCGAAAAGTCTCCCGGCTTTTCGGGTGGGTGCCCAAGAGGTAACGATGGCGGATGAGGACGATATCGCCTTGGAAGACGAGGCCGGCGAGGCGCGGACGGCCACCGTGGAGGCGGCCGCGAAGACGCGGTTCGACAAGCTGGTCGCCGAGGCGTTCCCCGATATCAGCCGATCCCGCCTCAAGGCGCTGATCGAAGCGGGCGCGGTGGCCGTCGACGGGACCGTCATCACCGACGCCTCCCGCAAGATCGCCGGCAACCTCGCGCTCACCGTTGTGGTGCCGCCGGCCGAGGATGCCGAGCCGCAGGGCGAGGACATCCCGCTCGAGGTCGTCTACGAGGACGACGAACTGATCGTCATCGACAAGCCGGCCGGCCTCGTGGTGCATCCGGCGGCCGGCAACTGGACCGGCACGCTGGTCAATGCGCTGATCGCCCATTGCGGCGACAGCCTGTCGGGGATCGGCGGCGTCCGCCGGCCGGGCATCGTGCACCGGCTCGACAAGGACACTACCGGCCTGATGGTGGTGGCAAAGACCGATCGGTCGCATGCCGGCCTTGCCGCCCAGTTCGCGGACCACGGCCGCACCGGCCCGCTGGAGCGCGGCTATCTGGCGCTCGTCTGGGGCAGCCCCGAGCCGTTTCGCGGCACCATCGACGCGCCGCTCGGCCGCTCGTCGTCCGACCGTACCAAGATGGCCATCGTGAAGGGCGGCGGCGGCAAGGAGGCCATCACTCACTATGAGGTGGCGGAACGGTTTCCAGCCGAGTCGGGGCGGGGCGCGATCGCCTCGCTCGTCGAATGCCATCTGGAGACGGGGCGGACGCATCAGATCCGCGTGCATCTGACGGCGGCCGGCCATCCGCTCATCGGCGATGCGGTTTATGGCGCTCACTTCCTGACCAAGGCCAACCGGCTTCCCGAAGCGGTGGGGGCGGTGGTCCGGGCCTTTCCGCGTCAGGCGCTGCATGCCTTCCTGATCGCCTTCGAACATCCGGTGACCGGAGAGTTGCTGCGTTTTACCAGCGAACTGCCGCCGGACATGTCTGCCCTCGTGGAGGCGTTCGGGGAACTTTAGGCTTTTTCAGCAGTTTCCCCATGAAATTGCCGGGATTGTTCCTATATTCGGCTTTCGGCGCGCTTGCTTGGTAAGGCGCCGAGGGGTTGCCGTGTCCGTCCGGGAGCGGTCCAATAAACGAAAAGGGGGGTGCTCGATGGCCCGAACCACATTGCCGATGATCGCCGCGGGAGAGGGCGGTCTCAGCCGCTATCTCGACGAGATCCGTCGCTTTCCGATGCTTGAGCCGCAGGAAGAATACATGCTGGCCAAGCGCTACGCGGACTACGGCGACCGCGACGCCGCCCAGAAGCTCGTCACCTCGCATCTGCGCCTCGTCGCCAAGATCGCCATGGGCTATCGCGGCTACGGGTTGCCGATCGGCGAGGTCATTTCCGAGGGCAACGTCGGCCTGATGCAGGCGGTCAAGCGCTTCGAGCCCGACAAGGGCTTCCGCCTTGCGACCTATGCGATGTGGTGGATCAAGGCGGCGATCCAGGAGTACATCCTGCGCTCGTGGTCGCTGGTCAAGATGGGCACGACGGCCAACCAGAAGCGGCTGTTCTTCAACCTTCGCAAGGCCAAGAGCCAGCTCCAGGCGCTCGGCGACGGCGATCTCAAGCCCGACCAGGTCGAGGCGATCGCCACCAAGCTCGGCGTGACCGAGGAAGACGTCGTGTCGATGAACCGCCGTCTCTCCGGCGATGCGTCGCTCAATTCGCCGCTGCGCTCCGACAGCGAGAGCGGCGAGTGGCAGGACTGGCTGGTCGACGACCGCGACAACCAGGAAACGGTGATGGCCGAGACGGAAGAGCTCGACCAGCGCCGCGCCATGCTGAAGCGGGCGCTGGGCGTGCTCAACGAGCGCGAGCGCCGCATCTTCGAGGCACGGCGTCTGGCCGAGGATCCGATGACGCTGGAAGATCTCTCCACCGAGTTCGGCGTCAGCCGCGAGCGCGTGCGCCAGATCGAGGTGCGCGCCTTCGAGAAGGTGCAGGAGGCCGTCAAGGCGCAAGCCCGCGAGCAGGTGCCGGCCGTCGTCGAGGCCGGTTGACAGAAAGCGGCGCGGACCGGCGCGAAAAGCGCTGGCGCGCCTCCTCGACGCTTGTCCGCGCCGAGCCTTTGCGCTATAGAGGCGCCCGACCGGGCCATGCGGTGGACCGGAAACGAGCCGCTCGAGGCATCCTCGGGGCGGCTCGTTCCTCTGATGAGCCGCCGCGCGGCCGATACCCAACACCGGGCGCCCCGACAAGGCCGGCGTCAATGATCGCGTCCTTGCGACGCCCGAAAGGATCGATAAGATGAAGCAGGGCATTCATCCCGACTATCACGACATCAAGGTCGTCATGACCGATGGCACCGAGTTCATCACCCGCTCGTGCTACGGCGCCAAGAATGCGACGCTCAACCTCGACATCGACCCGAAGGTGCATCCGGCCTGGACCGGTGGTCAGCAGCAGCTGATGGACCGCGGTGGCCGCCTGTCGCGCTTCAATTCCAAGTTCGGTGGCCTGTTCTCCACCAAGTAAGGTTGGACGGCAGGACGAACATGAAAAACCCCGGCGAGTGCTGCTCGCCGGGGTTTTTGTTTTGAACTAGAGCAACTCCAGCAAAAGTGGGAACCGGGTTTGCATCCGGAGTTGCGTAAAAACAAAGAGATAGAGCACGTTGGCGAACCAGAATTCGCCGTACGCGCTGTAGGAACGGCCGCAAGACGGATGGGGTCGGCGCGGGACGCGCCGACGATCTGCCGATCGCGATCAGTTGTCGATGCGGCGGGCGCCGAAGGCGCTGGCGAGGCGGTCGAGGTCGCGGGCGACGAGGTTGGCGGCTGGCTCGGCGGCGACGTAGATGGCCTTGTCCATGTGGACGATGCGGCCGTGCAGACGGTCGGTCCGCTCGATGATCGAGCGGAGGGCCGCCGGCAGCTCGCTCCACAGCGGGCCGGACATGACCGGCGGCTGGAAGTCGAGGCGAACCTTGTTCTTCTCGCTGCGGGCCTGCTCGGGTGACATCTCGCCCTCGTTGACGGCACGCTGCATCAGCAGCCACGAGGCGATCTGCATCAGACGAGTCGTGAGGCGCATCGATTCGGTGGAGTAGGAGAGCGTGGCGGCTCGGCTGAGATTGCGGCTCTCGATACGGCCGTCACCGTCGAGATAGCTCGCCGTTTCCTCGACGAGCGCCATGCCCTCGCGGAACAGCTCACGGAACAGCTCCGAATTGAGCGCACGCGCACCGAAGGCGATGGCCTCCGTGCCGGAATGGGACTTGCCGGTAAAATCACTCATCACGCCACCTCTGCACCAGACGCTCGGACGATTGGCCCGGCCGGTTTCACGCCCATGAGTTGGACCGCGAAAGCGCCGTCGCAAAGAAAAAGCTGGCGGCTGCCGCCACTCTTCCCCGCAATCCCCAAAAGGGTGACCTGAATCCCCTTCCGGAACAGTCGTCCGACTTTGCGGTCAAGGTCGCAACCGGCATGCCAGGAACGGCAAGGCCCGGCTCGAACATGAATGAAAGGTTAACGCAAAGCGGGGAGCGAGTCTCGACAAATCCTAGGGTGTCGGGAATCGGCCGAAAAGCGGGAGTTGGCGGAGCGTCGATCCCACGGCGAGAAAGGCCGGACAAAAAAAGAAGGCCGCCAGGGGCGGCCCTTCCTAAGTTGAACAGGGAGGCGTCAAAAGAGTGACAGGAGCCACTCGTGATCCAACCATACGGATCAAGTTCTTGATAAACGAAACTGGTAAACGTGTCCTTAACAATGAATATTTTTCGATGGATTCCGTTAGCCATCCGCCTCAGAACTTGAAGAGGGAGTCGGCGGCGCTACGGACATCGTCCTTGAGGCGCAGGGCTTCCTCGATCCGGGCGATCTCGGCGTGCAACAGGCCGACGCGGGCGCGGAGCTCGGCCACCGAAAGGCGCGACAGGTCCTGGCCGACCACGTGGGCGGGCGGTGGCGTCTCTGGCCGATCGTCATCGATGGTCATCTGAACCCTCCTCGTTATGGCACAGGGAAGTGAAGGCTCGCCCGACCGGCGTGTCAAGTCGGCTCAGTGGACCATAGGCGGCGAGGCAGGATAGAACGGGTCTCGAACAGGACAAGGCGTCGGCGGCGCCACCAGAGGCTGCCTTGCGATCGGAGACACGGATGGACTTGACCATCGTCACGACCCGGGATCGTCCCGATCTCGCACAGATCACCGGCACGTGGCGGTGGCAGGCTTTCTTCGAGGCCGATGGCGTTTCCCTGGAAGATACTCTCGCTTTCGAGGCCGAAAGCGCGCGAGGCCCCGGTCTGATGCCCACGGTGCTGGTGCTGCTCGACGGGCAGCAGCCCATCGGCATGGTGGCGCTCTGCCTCGACGATCTTGAGGGAAGGCCGGAGCTCAATCCATGGCTGGCGGGCCTTTACGTCGATCCTGCGCATCGCGGACAGGGGCACGGCCTGCGTTTGATTGCCGAACTGGAATCGCTGGCCCATGCCTCGCGCATCCCGCGTCTTTCCCTGTACACTGCTGGTGCCGTGGGGCTCTATGCAAGGGCAGGGTGGGAAGCGGTCGAGACCTTCGACATGCATGGCGAACCGTTCTCGATCATGCGGAAGCATCTCTAGCCCATCCGAGAGGGCAACTGGCCTCGTCCGGACGATTGCCGGCCGAGGGGCGGCGGGAGGCTTCGCCGTCCGCGTTTCAAGGAGACCGAAGACATGGCCGCTCTGCCGTCCGACATGCTGGCGATCGAGATTTCCCGCCCCGGCGGGCCGGAGGTGCTGAAGCCGGTGCGACGTCCCCTGCCGGCGTTGCCCGCCGACGGCGTGCTGATCGCCGTCGAGGCGGCCGGCGTCAACCGGCCGGATGCGCTGCAGCGGCAAGGCGTCTATCCGCCTCCGCCCGGTGCATCCGACATTCCCGGCCTCGAGGTTGCTGGCACTATCGCGGCGGTTGGCGCCGAGGCGCGGGGCGTCTCCATCGGGGACAAGGTGACGGCGCTGGTGGCCGGCGGTGGCTATGCCGAATATTGCGCTGCGCCGGCCGGCAGCTGCCTGCCATGGCCGGTCGGCTTCGACGCGGTGCGGTCGGCCGCCTTGCCGGAGACCTTCTTCACGGTCTGGTCCAATGTGTTCGATCGCGGGCGGCTCCTGGCCGGCGAGAGCTTTCTCGTCCATGGCGGCACGTCCGGCATCGGCACTACGGCGATCCAGCTCGCCCGCGCCTTCGGGGCGCGCGTCTTCGCCACCGCCGGCAGCGCCGACAAATGCGAGGCCTGCCGCCGGCTTGGCGCCGAGATCGCCGTCAACTATCGCGACGAGAACTTCGTCGCCGTGCTGAAGGCGGCGACGGACGGGCGGGGCGTCGACGTCATCCTCGACATGGTGGGCGGCGATTACGTCGACCGCAACTATGAGCTCGCCGCCGTCGACGGCCGCATCGTGCAGATCGCCTTTCTCGGCGGCGCGAAGGCTTCGGCTAACTTCGCCATGCTGATGCAGAAGCGGCTCGTCCACACCGGCTCGACGCTGAGGCCGCGCGAGCCTGCCTTCAAGGCCGGGATCGCCGCTTCGCTTCGCGACAGGGTGTGGCCGCTTCTTGCCGCCGGCAGTGTGGCGCCGGTGATCGACGCGGTGTTGCCGGCCGAACGGGCCGCGGAGGCCCATGCCCGCCTCGAAGCCGACCACATCGGCAAGATCGTGCTGACCTTCGGCCAAAACCCGGATTTTCCGGCTTAGCTCGATTGCGGAACAGTGGCGCAGTCTGTATATAGATCGCATTCCCCAGTCATCGTGATACGAGACGGAGGGCCGTCGGCGAGAGCCGGTGGACCAGCGAAGAGGATTTATCGATGTCGACCCCGTTGATGCCCAAGGCAACCGCCGTCTGGCTGGTCGAGAACACGGCTCTGTCGTTCGACCAGATCGCCGCCTTCTGCAAGCTGCACGCCCTCGAGGTCAAGGCCATCGCCGACGGCGAAGCGGCCCAGGGCATCAAGGGTCTCGATCCGATCCTGACCGGCCAGCTCAGCCGTGACGATATCGAGAGGGCCGAGAGGGATGGTTCGATCCGCCTGAAGCTGCTCGACCCCAAGGTTCGCGTGCCCGAGGCCAAGCGCCGGGGGCCGCGCTACACGCCGGTGTCGCGCCGCCAGGATCGGCCGAATGCCATCCTCTGGCTGGTGCGCAACCATCCCGAGCTCAAGGACGCGCAGATCATGCGCCTCGTCGGCACGACCAAGACGACGATCGCCCAGATCCGCGACCGCACGCACTGGAACTCCGCCAACCTGACGCCGGCCGATCCGGTCACGCTCGGCCTCTGCTCGCAGATCGAGCTGGACATGGAGGTCGAGAAGGCGGGCAAGGTGTCGCCGGAGAAGGTGCTGACGCAGACGCTGCTTCCGGTCGAAGAGACCACGTCACCCGACGCGCTGTCCGGTTTCCGTGCCCCGTCGCGCGACGACGAGGAGGAGCTCGACGCCGATGCGGTGTTCGCCAAGCTTAACGCCCTCTCCGGTCCGAAGTCCGACGAGGACGACGATATCTGACGATCGCGAGATCGTGCGAACGGCGGCCGTCCCCCGGGGCGGCCGTTTTCGTTTGGGTGTCAGGGTGGCGAGAAGCGGACGCCCGGAAAGATCGAGCGAATCCAGGCGCGGTGGGGCGACACGCGGCAGAACCAGGACGTTTCGCCATAAGCCGCTTCGCCGGTGCCGTTGGAGTTGACGCCCACCAGCACCCAGCCGGCGGACTTGGTCTTCATCCAGGCGGATCCGCCGCTGTCGCCCGAACCGAGCAGGCCGACCAGTGGCGTGGCGGGCCGGCTGGAGCCGCCGAGCGAGTTCTCGATCGACTCGTCTTCCTTGGGCAGGAAGATGCCGAGTTCGTTGCCGGCCTCCTCGCCATCGACCGGGGGACGCGCCAGCTCTTCCCAACTGTCGACCACCCCTTGGGCCGCCGCCTTGTCGGAGCCTTCATAGTACTCGTCCCGCTCACCGGTGGAGCCGATGCCGCGGCTGCCGTATCCGACGAAGGTGATCAGTTTCCCCGCTTCGCCCGCGCCGGTGTAAAGAACCGGTTGCGGCCCGGCGTCCTCGATCTCACCGTCGAGACGGAGGATGCTGAGATCGTAGCCGGCGCGGGTGTCCGGATCGCCATTCCATTCCGGCAGGACCCAGACGCGATCGATGTCCAGCGTTTCGCCGTTGGGCGTTCGTACGACATACTGGTCGGTGGTGGCGGGAAGATCGAAGATGTGGGCTGCCGAGAGTATGTAGGCTTTGCCATCTCTGTTCCCCAGCCAGGTGCCGGACGCTTCACCCCAGGACTCGCCGTCGGTGGACAGGGCCAGGACGGCCCGGAACTGCGGTTGAGCGGCAAGGCGCAGGGCCGCGCCGAAGCCGGCCGCCTCGTTGCCAGGTTCACCGCCTTGCTCGGACCAGGTGGAGTCTAGGATGACGACGGCGCCGGCCGGCACGGCGGCGGACGCGAGGAGGAAGGCTGAAAGCAGGGTGGTGGGCAATTTTCCGGCGCGCATGGTCACCTCAGGAGGGGTGAAAGCCGTCGCGGCGGTGCGCGACGCTTCCATGCGATCACGTCCTAGCAGCAAACATTTGGCGTTTGGTTGACGGGGCCGACTGCCGGCTCTCGGGCCTTCCGAAGGCACCGGCGAGGTTGTCCGGGTTTCTACTCAGCGCGGGCGTTCTTTCCGGCCCAACGATGAGACCTTGGTCGATAGCGCAACATTCGAGATCATGGATGGCAAACTTGCGCAATTATACACAATAATTATCCCAATAAGCGCAATTTATAAACGCAGGCCGACGCCTTGAAGTCGGCGACCATCGACTTCATATCAAAATTGTGACACGATGAACGTGTTGAGGCTTAGCCCACAGCAAGGAGGCCCGAATGTCTGTTCAGTCGCATATTGCAGAACTTGAACGCCGTCACGCCGCTCTCGAGCGCGAACTCGACGAGGCTAACCAGCACCCGAGCATGGACGGCACGGCACTGCGCGAGTTGAAGCGGCAAAAGCTGGCCCTGAAGGACGAAATCGTCAAGCTCTCGACCGACGCCAAGGTCCTGCACTAAGGACACCGCGGTTCGGAATCTCTTGATCCGGCAAACGCCACGGCCTCAGGTCCGTGGCGTTTTGTTTTAGGGGCCTTTCTCAGGCCGCGATCGGGTCCTGGGCCGGTTCCGGCATGGGCTTGGGAGCCGGCTTGGCCTTGCTCGCCTTGCTAAGGTAGTCGAGGAAATAGGCCAGGGCCGCCTGGGCAAAGATGCCGAGCGCGATGAAGGCGATCTGACCGAGCGGACCGGGGGTGCTGGCGAACAGGAAGACTTGGCCCACCACCGACAGCGCCGTGCCGAACCAGAACACCGGCAGCGAGTTTCGGCCGATGCGCGACAGGACGCCATCCGGCGACAGGCGGCCGAGCCAGGTCATGATCAGCCGGCTGTGGCCGATGACATAGGCGAGCGACAGGATGTGCAGAAGGCGCGGCAGCGCCACCCAGGGCTTCTCGTTGATCTGGAAATTGCGCGGCAGCCAGCTGACGTTGGGAATGGAGCCATAGAGATTGTAGCGGTGGTAGATGCAGGCGCCGATCAGGTAGGCGACCCCCAGCCACCAGAGCGGCCGGGAGAAGGGAACCGGCGTCTGGCCGCGCAGCACGCGCACGCCGACGAAGAAGCCGATGCCGAAGATGAGCTGCCAGGTGATCGGGTTGAAGAACCAGCCGCCATTGCTCGGATAGCTCGGCATGTTGAGCCCGAACACGTGGGCGGCGGCATAGATGGCGAAGGAGGTGGCCAGCATGGCGCCGAGGCCGAAGAAGCGAGCCACCGCCATCAGCACCGGCAGGAAGATCAGGAGGCAGACGTAGAGCGGCAGGATGTTGTGATAGCCGATCTGCTGCGTCATGAGCGGAATGCCGATGAAGGCCTTGGTGGGCTGGGCGAAGATGGTGTCGATGTTGAGCGGCGTATCTAGGATCGGCATGCCCCACTGCTGGAGCGCGAAGCAGAAGATGCCGAGGCCGACCATCAGCGAGGCGAGATGGGCGACATACAGGACGACCACGCGCTTGGCGATCTTTGCCAGCGGCAGGAGGACGGCACCGGCATAGAAACGGGGAAAATAGGCAAAGGCCGAGGCGACGCCGGCAAGCAGCACGAAGGCCTCGGCCGAATCCGAGAGGCCGAAGTTCTTGTGCGTGAAAGGCTCGAGCACGTTGCCGGGAATGTGGTTGATGAAGATGGACAAGAGCGCCAGGGCGCGCAGGATATCGATGCGATGATCGCGCTTGCCGAGCGGCTTGATGTTCATTCTTTTCTCCCGTCTCGGTCGGCCCCGTGGAGCTTCCCGCACAATCGTGTCCCGCAAAGCTTAGCCGCCGACATCGGCAATGACGCGGCGGAACTGTGGCCTTTGGCCCTAAACGCGTCAGAGGCCAAAGAGATGCATCGCGCCGTCGTAAATCAGCTTCAAACCGACGGCGAATACCGAAATCGTCAGGATTCGGTAGAACATCCGCTCGTCGATCTGCTTGACGAGCTTCACGCCGACATAGGTGGAGCCGACGGTTAGCGGCGCCAGAATGGCCGACATCAGCAGGTTTTCGCCGGTGAACTGGCCGAGCATGGCATAGGGTACGACCTTCATCATGTTGAGCGCGCCGAAGAAGATGGCGGCGGTGCCGGCGAACAGCGTCGGGCTGAGCCGCATCGGCTGGACATAGGTCTGGAACGGCGGACCGCCGGCATGCGCGACGAAGGAGGTGTAGCCGGTGAGCGTTCCCCAGATGGCGGCGCCGAGCGTCGATTTTCCGGTGGGCGGGGGATCGCCGACGGCCGCGCCGCTGGCGACCTTGCGCGCGTGAGCCCGTTCGAGAAGGAAGATTCGGGCGACGAAGGCGATGGCGAGGCCGCCCACGACGAGGCGCAGGACATCGTCGGACACGTAGCTGGCGGTCGCCCAGCCGAGGAAGGTGCCGAAGATCGCCGCCGGCATCAGATGCCAGACCAGGTCGGCGCTGAAGTGCCTTCGGTAGGACCACATGGCGACCACGTCGGAAATCAGGAGAATCGGCAGCATCAGCCCTGCGGCGCGGATCGGTGAAACGACGAGGGCCAGAATGGGCACCGCCGCGAGCCCGAAGGCGGCGCCGAGCCCGCCTTTCGACAGGCCGGTAAGCACCACGGCCGGTATCGCGGCGAGGTAGAAGAGAGGATCGTCGATCATCGCGTCGTCACCTGTCCCGGCGCGGCGGGCGACGGGGTTGCACGGCGGCTGCCGGCTTGTATCGATTTGGAAACCGGACGTCGTCATTCGCCGCATGGGACGGTGGCCGGACTTGCCGGTCGGACGGGGCGGTCTCCGAGGAAGATCTTGTCACCCACGCGCCACTCTCCGGGCGGTCGCAGGAAACGATCATTGCTTAGACATATTCGGTGGAGTGCGGCAAGATGGAGAAAGCGCGGGGGCGCCCCCATTCCCCGAAAATGCGCGGCAATCGGCATGAGGCGGCTAAGCTTTTGAACGGCCTCCGGCACCGGCGGAGCGGGCTCGTCCGCCGCGATCCGTGGAAATCGTTTTTCAAATGCGGGGCTTTCCCGCCGAGGACCATGAAAAGGCCGGGGCGATCTGCTAGACTATCAGGAAGGTCGGCGCGCGGCGGCCGGCGGGGACGAGGCGAAGGGTTTGCTGGATGACGGGGCAGGAAGAAGCCAATGAACAGGTGCAGCTCGAACTGGCGCGGCTTCGCCAGGAGCACCGGGACCTCGACGCGGCCATCGATGCGATGGTGTCGCTCGGCACCGCGGACACCATTCAGATCCAACGCCTCAAGAAACGAAAGCTGGTCCTGAAGGATCGCATCAAGCAACTCGAGGACCAGACGGTTCCCGACATCATCGCCTGAGCCCAGCGCTCGGCGAGGCAGGCGCAGCCCGGCAATTTCGCGCAACCCTACGAGATTTGCGCCTGAGGCTTGCCATTGCCCGGTATTTCCCCTACCGCCTTGGGCGACGCCGAGAGCCGGGGATTTTCGAGAGATGACCGATAAGCCGCCTGTCGCCATCATCATGGGCAGCCAGTCCGACTGGGCGACCATGAAACACGCCGCCGATACGCTGGACGTACTCGGCGTGCCGCACAAGGCGATGATCGTATCCGCCCATCGTACGCCCGACCGCATGGTGGCCTTTGCCAAGGGCGCGCGCGCCGACGGCTTCAAGGTGATCATTGCCGGCGCCGGAGGCGCGGCGCATCTGCCTGGCATGGTGGCGGCGCTGACGCCGCTGCCCGTGCTGGGCGTGCCGGTCGAAAGCCATGCCCTCAAGGGACAGGACAGCCTTCTGTCCATCGTGCAGATGCCCGGTGGCGTTCCGGTGGGGACGCTGGCGATCGGCAAGGCCGGCGCCGTCAACGCGGCTTTGCTCGCCGCTGCCGTGCTGGCACTGTCGGATGCGGCGCTGGCCGCCCGGCTCGACGATTTCCGTGCCCGCCAGACGGCCGCCGTCGCCGAGGGGCCCGTCGATGGCGCCTGAGATGCTCCCCCCCGGTTCGGTGATCGGCATGCTCGGCGGTGGCCAGCTCGGCCGCATGATGGCGCTCGCCGCTGCCCGGCTCGGTCTCTCCGTTCACGTCTTCTGCCCCGACCCCGACAGCCCGGCGTTCGAAGTGGCGAAAGCCCACACCGTCGCCGCCTATGACGACGAGGCGGCGCTGGCCGCCTTCGCCGACCGTTGCGACGTGGTCACCTACGAGTTCGAGAACGTGCCGGCCCGTGCCGCCGAGGTGATTGCCGGCAAAACCCTGCTCCGGCCCGGCGCGCTGGCGCTCGCGACGTCGCAGGACCGGCTCGTCGAGAAGACCTTCCTGCGGAAGGCCGGCGCGCAGGTGGCGGCCTTCGCTCCCATTGACCGGGCCGATGACATCGACGGGGCGATCGCGGTCACCGGCCTGCCCGCCATCGTCAAGACGCGACGCTTCGGCTACGACGGCAAGGGCCAGCGCAAGGTGGAGAGCCGCGAGGCGCTCGCGGCGGCGGTGGCCGAGCTTGGCGGCGGCGATCTCATCCTCGAAGCGCTCGTGCCATTTGCCATGGAGGTCTCGGCCATCGTGGTGCGCGGCGCCGATGGCGCGGTGGCCGTCTACGATATCGGCGAGAACTCGCACGCCAACCATATCCTGAAGGAAACGCGGGTTCCGGCCCGGATCGGTTCCGATACGGCGGGCGCGGCGGTGGCGCTCGGTCGCCGCATCGCCGATGCTCTGGACTACGTGGGCGTGCTCGGCGTCGAGCTGTTCGTGGTGCGCGAGAGCGGTGACGAACGGCTCGTCGTCAACGAGATCGCGCCGCGCGTCCACAACTCCGGCCATTGGACGGAAGATGGTGCCGTGACTTCGCAGTTCGAGAACCACGTGCGGGCGATTGCCGGCTGGTCGATCGGCTCGGTCGAGACCATCGCGCCGACGGTGATGGAGAACCTGATCGGTGCCGAGGCCGATGCCTGGGCCGATATCACGGCCGACCCCAGGGCGCGGCTCCACCTCTACGGCAAGGCCGAAAGCCGCCCTGGCCGCAAGATGGGGCACGTCAACTGGGTGGGCGCCTGACCGTCGGACTATGATCGTTCGGCGATGACCGTCAGGCGACGGCGACGCGAGCTGCAACCCGACGGACCGTTTCGACCTCGAAGCTGTCGAGGTTGACGTGGCCGCCCGGCTCGACCGTCAGCACCGTGTTCGGCGCGACGGCGGTCCACTGGTCGTGGGCGGCGTCGATCGGCTCCGACACCACGGTGATGCCATCGTCGCCATGCCGCCAGTAGAGGCTGGGCGGGCACTCGTCGGACGAATAGCGGAAGGCGTGAAGACGCTTGCCGTCCGATAGCGCGGCGGTGAGGCGAAACGGTTCCTCGACGCCGGCTTCGATCATCGCCCGGCGCGTCTCGGCGAGCACCGAGCGCATGGCGCCGATCGGATTGGCATCGAGATCGTCGGCGTCGAGCAGCAGGAACAGCACCTCGGAATCGGTGGAGCCATGGCGCTCGCGATAGCGGGCGTCGGACAGGCGAGCTTCCAGGCGGCGGCGGATGCGGTCCCAGCCACCGACCTGGCCGTTGTGCATGAACATCCAGCGGCCGCTGGCGAACGGGTGGCAGTTGACGCGTGTGGTCGGCGTTCCGGTGGACGCACGAACGTGGGCGAAGAACAGCGATGATGAAATCTGATGCGTCAGGCTCTTCAGATTGTCGTCATTCCAGGCAGGCATGGCGTCGCGGAACAGGCCCGGCTCCTCCCAGGCGCCATACCAGCCGAGGCCGAACCCGTCGCCATTGGTGGCGGCGAGGCACTCGGTGGCCGACTGGCTCTGATGGACGAGCGAGTGGCAGGGTTTGGAAACCAGGGTATCCAGGAAGATCGGACGACCGGAATAGGCGAGCCAACGGCACATGACAGGGGCGACCTCGACGCGGACGCATCAACTGAGAGCGGGTCAGCCTATCTGACCCGATTCTTCATGTGCAAATCCCATGCCGACCATCTTGGCGAAAATGCGTTAACCATGACCTACCGGGGCACGAGAGATGAGCGCTGTGGCTTTGCGGTTGCGCCGGAGGCTGGCGGCCGGACGGTGAACGCATTTTCCGGCCAATCCGGCCCGATCTCCAGTGGACAGGTCCCCGACGATTTGCTAGAGAACCACCACTCTTGCGGCGCCCTGGCGTGCTGCGGCGGAAATTTGTCATTTCCGCGAGATTGGTTTCATCATGTCGCCTGAGACGCGAAGCCGCGGGTGTGTCCGCCGCGGCAAGATGGGTTTCACGGTGACCGACCACGGGAAGAACAGGCGTGCAGGTACTCGTTCGCGACAACAACGTCGACCAGGCTCTCAAGGCGCTGAAGAAGAAGATGCAGCGCGAAGGCATTTTCCGCGAGATGAAGCTGCGCGGCCATTACGAAAAGCCGTCGGAGAAGAAGGCTCGCGAGAAGGCCGAAGCCGTTCGCCGGTCGCGTAAGCTGGCTCGCAAGCGGGCTCAGCGCGAGGGTCTGGTGTCGGTCAAGGGCCGCACCCACTGATATACGGGCCCCGTCGCCCGATGGTGTTTGTCGAAGTCGAGGGACGGTCACGCGAGTCGACCGTCTCTTTTGTTTTGTCCGGCGTAAACCGACGCGTGTGGCGCCAGAACGCCGCCGCCGGTTTGATTTTGCGGACGACAGCGCCGAGTAGGGGTGCCCGCCGGTCCGGCTTGCCCGGTATTGCCTGAAAGGGATGGATTGATGCGGTTCATTGCGACGTCTTCGGCTCTTCGCGGTTTCGCGGGCGCTCTCGCCCTCGGCCTTCTGGTTTCCGCCTGCACGTCGACCGGCCCGACGCGTGAGCAAACGTGGGTGGTCGACCCCAATGCCGGTTCGACGGCCAATCTCGCGTCGCTCTCCGCAGCCATCCAGCGTGATCCGCAAAACGCGGTGAACTACAACGTGCGCGGCTCGGCTTACGGCCAGGCCGGCCAGTTCCAGGCGGCGCTCGCCGACTTCACCACCGCTATCCAGCTCAACCCGGGCTATTACCAAGCGTACAACAATCGCGCCCTGATCTACCGCGAGCAGCTTAATCAACCACAGGCGGCACTTGCCGACTACAATCAGGCGATTGCGCTCAATGCCGGCTACCAGCCGGCCTACCTCGGCCGCGGTATTCTCTATCGCCAGTCCGGCCAGCTCGATTTCGCCATGGCCGATTTCGATCAGGCGGTTACGCTGAACACGTCCGACGCCAAGGGTTATTACTACAGGGCGATGATCTACCAGAGCCGTGGCAACCACATTCGCGCCATCGCCGATCTCGATGCGGCCATCGCGCTCGATGCCAACTCCCCCGAGCCTTACAATGCGCGCGGTCTCAGCCGGCTTCAGGTCGGCAAGGACAAGGATGCGATGCAGGACTTCGCCGCTGCCGTCAACCGCAACAAGCAGTCGGCCGAGTTCTGGACCAACCTCGGCATCGCCCAGATCCGCACCGGCGAGGTGCAGCGCGGCCGCGACTCGATCAACCGGGCATTGGTGTTGAAGCCCGGATACGGTCCGGCCCGTGATGCTCTGCGGTTGTCAGAGGTTCAGGCTCAGGGCTGACGCTGACGACTCGGCTGTCGGACAGCTTGAGCGGTCGCCGGTTCGGCGACCGTTTGCTTTGGAAAGCGCATTTAAGAACGCGATGGAACAATGCAGTCCGGCGCCTTCAACCCAATATCTAGCCATCCACCCTAACGACACATTTGACCGAGTCAGGCGTTGTAACAGGGATATCCTTGAACTTATGATCTGCGGGACAGATTGGTCTTTCGATGAAAGAGTAGCCTTTACCCTGCAAACATCTTTCTATGTAACGATCTCGCAGCCCTTCATTGACGTCATAGTTGTATGAGGATGGTGGAATATTAATTCCCCCGAATGTGTTGCATGTCGCGACGCCTCCGATATTACTACAATGGATTGTAGGGGCGCTTGAATAGCCAGGATTTATTTGCGTGGCGATGGTCTGCGGTATTTCCTTAAACGAGGCGATCTTACAAGCGTCAATATCACGCAATCTCTCCGCTCGCAGAGTGCCTGCCTTGAACGGGATAAGCACTGGACCAGTTTGACAAGATGCAAGGAAACAGCCTGCTAAGGCCAGCGCGAAATATCTCATATGCATCAGTGCCCCACTCTAACTCTGGAAATCGGTGACCAGTGAATATCCAAGCTGGTTCCACTCGTCACGAGCAAACTCACTTAGAGCGTGTAAATTTATACGGTCTTCAACTTGCTCGTCCAAGTCAAGCCATCCCTTATAGCAACTACAGCCATAGATCGTCGGTGCGCGGCAAAAATCATTCTGTCGTCTCCTGTTCCACGCGGAACCAGAGGTGACCGTCGGTTTCGGCGCCTGTTCTGCGATAGTCACTCTGTAAGACTGCGACGGCTTAACACTCTGTGGGTAGCTCGAGTGACCATATTGGGGCTCGGTTTGGTGTTGCCGGCCGCTTCCCGCCGATGGATTTCTTTATGTGCGGTTGTCGATGAGGCGATCGCCGGATCGTCCGCGACAGTCTTCTCCATCTCCTTACAGAGGATGGCTTTTGCAGAACCGCGGCGAACCCGGCCCATTCTCCTACCCCCGGCATGCGCATGGAGTAGTAAACAACGGTCCGGCTCCTATGCATGGCAGCAAAAGGGCGAGATATGTCGGCGAACTCTGCGACGAGCGCCCGAGTGGGCAATCAAGAGGAACATCGGGTTATCGCTGTATACCCGATAATCCCACATGGACCGATCGAGCAAGTTCTCCCATCGCCTGATCATTACCTCGGCATAGGCGCCTCCCCGCAGAGGGACTCACGATAGGCGAAAAACTCGGCTCCGTCGGGGCTCGCCAGATCGACGATGTTGAGACTGCCGGTGTGCTGCTTGGCGTCGGCGCCGGGGGGCGGTCCGCGGGTCTTTAGCCGATCAGCATATCAGCCCTCCAATGCATCTCCAGCAAGGTGTTGAATAGTTCACTGTTTGTCCGGTTTGTTCCGGCAAAAGAAAAGGTAATCCATCCAACCCATGTCCCTGGCCAGCTTGGGCGGTCGTTCTTGTTTGACGGCGGGCAAAGAAGAAGGCGCTGAACACAATGTCCCGCGCCTTTGTTTCGCTTGTTCGTTCGTTGGTTGCCGTTCAGGCGGTCGGCTGCGGCGTGGCGCCGTCCGGCTCTTCGCCCTTGGGACGCGGCTTGGTGGTCGGCACTGCCGAGCCGCGCGGCGGCGTTGTGTCGTCGAAGGCGTCACGCACCGGCGAGCGGCCGTTCATGATGCCGCGCAGTTCCTCTCCGGTCAGCGTCTCGAACTCCAGAAGCGCCTCGGCGATGGCGACGAACTTGTCGTGGTTCTCGCTGATGATGCGACGGGCGTTCTGCTCGCCTTCCTCGATATAGCGGCGGACTTCCTCGTCGATCAGCTTGGCGGTCTCGTCGGCCATGTTGGTCGACTGGCTGACCGAGTGACCGAGGAAGACTTCCTGCTCGTTGGGGCGGTAGCGGACGCGGCCGAGCTTCTCGCTCATGCCCCACTCCATCACCATCGAGCGGGCGAGGCTGGTGGCCATCTGGATGTCGCCGGCAGCGCCGGTGGTGACCTTCTCCGGGCCAAAGGTCTGGATTTCCGCTTCGCGGCCGCCGAACAGCATGGTCAGGCGGGCCACCGCCTTCTCGTAGGTCCAGTTGTAACGGTCGCTCTCGGGCAGGGTCATCACCATGCCGAGCGAACGGCCGCGCGGAATGATGGTTGCCTTGTGGATCGGATCGATGGTCTTGTCGAGGATGAGCGCGATGATGGCGTGGCCGGCCTCGTGATAGGCTGTGTTGCGCTTTTCTTCCGGGGTCATGGCCAATGACTTGCGCTCGGCGCCCATCATCACCTTGTCTTTGGCATCCTCGAACTCGCCCATGGTGACGATGCGCTTGTTGCGGCGGGCGGCCAGCAACGCAGCCTCGTTGACGAGGTTCATCAGGTCGGCGCCCGAGAAGCCGGGCGTACCGCGGGCGAGCACCTTCAGGTCGACGTCAGGGGCCATCGGCACCTTGCGCACATGCACCTTCAGGATCTTCTCGCGGCCGTTGACGTCCGGGTTCGGCACGGTGATCTGGCGGTCGAAACGGCCGGGACGCAGCAGGGCCGGGTCGAGCACGTCGGGACGGTTGGTGGCGGCGATGATGATGACGCCTTCGTTCTGCTCGAAGCCGTCCATCTCGACCAGCAACTGGTTCAGCGTCTGCTCGCGCTCGTCGTTGCCGCCGCCGAGGCCGGCGCCGCGATGGCGGCCGACCGCGTCGATCTCGTCGATGAAGATGATGCAGGGCGCATTCTTCTTGGCCTGCTCGAACATGTCGCGGACACGCGAAGCACCGACGCCGACGAACATTTCAACGAAGTCCGAGCCGGAAATGGTGAAGAAGGGCACGTTGGCCTCGCCGGCGACGGCGCGGGCGGTCAGCGTCTTGCCGGTACCCGGAGGGCCGACCAGCAGCACGCCGCGCGGAATGCGGCCGCCGAGGCGCTGGAACTTCTGCGGGTCGCGCAGGAATTCGACGACCTCCAGCAGGTCTTCCTTAGCCTCGTCGATGCCCGCGACGTCGTCGAAGGTGACGCGGCCGTGCGCTTCGGTCAGAAGCTTGGCCTTCGACTTGCCGAAGCCCATGGCCTTGCCGCCGGCGCCGCCCTGCATCTGCCGCATGAAGAAGATCCAGAGGCCGAGCAGGATCAGCATCGGCAGCCAGTTGAGCAGCGTGCCGATCAGCGAGATGCTCTCGGTGGGCGGACGGGCGACGATGGTGACCCCGGCCTTGGTCAGTTCGCCGATATAGTCGGCGTTATAGGGCGCGTAAGTCTGGAAGGTCGCGCCGTTCTGCAAGTGACCGGTGATCGTCTGGTTGACGATGGTCACGTCGCGCACGGAGCCCTGGTCGACGTTCTTGAGGAACTCCGAGAAGGCCACGTCATTGCCGGGTTGGCGCGTGTCCGAGCCCTGGAACAACTGGAAGAGTGCCACCAGCAGCAACAGGATGATGACCCAGAGTGCGAAATTGCGGAAATTTGCGTTCATCGTCGACCTTTGAGGCGCATCGCGCGATGCGGAAGGGGCCGGGAGACAGGGTCCGGCCCTCATCACCCTAGCCCATGTCGGGTTAAGATAGGTTGTCGGTGCTGCCTTGCCAAGCCACGGACCGGCAATCCTCGCTTGCGGCGGGCGATTGCCTGCCGATCGGCCGGGTCATGACGGTCAATCGGGCCGGCAGCTCGTCGCCCTCGGCGGCGCGAACGGTCGGCAGGCTGGCGGCTGCTGCGGCCGGCATGTCGCCGCTGCGGGCGCCGGGGCCGCGCGAGGCGATGACCAGGGGGCGGCCTTCGGCGCCGGCAATGGTGACCAAGAATCTATTGTCCCAGACATGATCGCCGTCGGCGTCGACGACCAGTTCTGGGAAGCCGGCGCGACCGGCCTCGGCGTAAAGCCAGAGGCGATCCGGCCGAAGGTGCAGCACCACGCCGGCCATGGTGGCGCGGCGCGGGGCGGTGCCGGCCCGGAAGGCGGCGTGCCAGCCCTCGGGGGCGTCGGCGCGCGGCGGATAGTCCGACGGGCGGATGGCGCGGATCAGTCGCACGATGAGGCGAAGGCCGATCTCGTCGGGCGCGGCGGCCAGGGCGGCCGCATCCACCGACCAGACGCCGCCGTGGCTCGCGGCCGATTTCAGGGCCAGGTCGTCGGTCGCCGATTGCAGCGCCGCCTCCGCGCGGGCCATGCGCCGGGCGGTGCCGGCCAGGCGCTCGGCGGTGAGGCCGAGGTCGGCGAGGGTCGGCAGCGTCTTGCGAAAGCGGACGCGGGTGGAGCGGTCCGAGGCGTTGGAAGGGTCGGTGACGTAGGGAATGCCGGCCTCGTCCAGCACGGCGACGAGATCGGCCTTGGCGACGTCGAGGAGCGGACGCAGGAACCGGACGCCTTCGATCGATCGCTCGGCCGGCATGCCGGCGAGGCCGGCGACGCCCGAGCCGCGCGCCAGATGCATCAGCAGCGTTTCGGCCTGATCGTCGCGGGTGTGGGCGAGAAGCACGGCGTCGAGCTTGTTCCGGCGGGCCGCCTCGACGAGGAGGCGGTAGCGGGCGGTGCGGGCTTCGGCCTGAATGTCGTTGGTGGGGGGCGGCCCGTCGTGGCGCCAGACGAGCTTTTCCGAGGGATGGCCGAGGCGGGCGGCGAGCTCCAGCACGGCGTCGGCCTCGCGGGCGGCTTCCGGCCTGAGACCATGGTCGACGGTCAGCACGCAAAGTGTGGGAGCGGCCGGGCTCTCGTGCTTCCAGCGGTCGAAGAGAACGAGCAGGGCCGTCGAATCCGGGCCTCCGGAGACGGCGATGCCGACGCGGCAAAGGCCGGCGAAAGGGGAAAACAGCCGGGCTCGCGCCGCCGCCGTCAGAGTGTCGGGCGAAGCGGAACTGCCGATCATGTCAGTTGCAGCCGAGCTTCTGCTTCTGCGTGGTGACGCGCGAGACAAGGCCGGACTGCGCCTTGGGGAATTTCTTGGTCAGTTCGCCATAGGTGGCGCAGGCGGCGCTGGTCTCGCCGAGACCTTCGAGCGACAGGCCCAGCTTGAACAGGCTGTCGGGCGCCTTCTGGCTGGTCGGATGGCTCTTATAGGTGGCGAGATAGGACGTCGCGGCGTCGCGATACTGGTGGCGCGAGTAGTAGCTCTCGCCGAGCCAATACTGGGCGTCGGCCGCACGCGGATCGCCCGGGAAGTCGGTGAGGAACTTCTTGAAGCCGGTTTCCGCCGCCGCGTAGTCGCCTCTGACGATGGAGGAATAGGCGCTGTCGTAGTCGGCGCCGGGGTCGACGGTGGTCGGCGCCACAGCGGCCATTTGCTGCGGCGGGGCCGCCGAGGTCGGCGGCGCGGCGAGCGCGCCTCCTGTTGCAAGGTTCTGGCTGGCAGCGGCGGCCAGGCCACCGGAGGTGTCGATCGCCGTGTTGTTGGGGGTAAAGTCGCCGCGGGCGATCGCTGAGAGGTCGAGCGGGCCGCCGACGGCGCTGGCCGACGGCGCGGCGCCATCGGCCATGGCACCGGGAAGCGTGCCGAGCGGAGCGGGAGGCGCACCGAGCGTGGCGTCCACCGGCGGCGGGGTGGCGGCGACCGTGCCGGGGGCGTCGATGGCAAAACCCGCCTGCAGGGTCTCGCCATCGCCGACCGAATCCATCGGCGCGCCAGCGCTGGCGGTCGGATTGACGGCTGGGGCGGCGGCCGGCGGAGCGACGTCGGAGCGCTTCTGGCCCTTGCCGCCCTCAAGTTGCTGGAAGCGGAACTCGGTGTCCTCCTGGGAACGCTTCAGGAGGTTCTGCAACTGTTCGATCTGGTGGGTCAGCTCGTCGATGCGGCCGTTCAGCTGGCGCATCTGCTGTTCCATGTTGTCCAGACGGACGGCCTGCTGCGCGGCGTCCTGCTGACCGGGAATGCTGGCGGGCGGAGTAGGATCGGAACCGAACAGGCCCGCCGAAGCGGGAGCGGCGGCAAGCAGGGCGAGGCCAAGCGCGGCGGCGGCCAGCGTGGCGGAACGGAGACGGCTCGGCGGACGAAAGAGACGGCTGGTCATCAGCGCGGTTATCCCAGGCATTTCTGGCGGGCCCTCCGTGCGGCCGGTGATCCGCCGGCCGGAGGGCGCCTTCATCGAAGACAGGACCATGATGCCGCTGCCGACGCAACCCCGACGACGGCGGCGGACGGACTTGCGGGCAGCTTGGCGGCCGCTTCGGTCCCTCCACCGGCACTTAAGCGCCGGACTTCGGCGGCAATGCGGCCGCAACACGAAAATCCCGGACTCCCTTTCGGGATTCCGGGACGATCGTGCCTGGGGTGTGGCGGCAGAGGGCGGAGATCAGCCGCCAGTGTTCAGCACGGTGACGGCGCGGCGGTTCTGCGCCCAGCAGCTGTCCTGATCGCAGAGGGCGACCGGGCGTTCCTTGCCGTAGGAGATGGTGCGGATGCGGGTGCTGGCGACGCCGCGGGCGGCGAGGAAGTCCTGGGCGGCCTTGGCGCGGCGGGCGCCGAGGGCGAGGTTGTATTCGCGCGTGCCGCGCTCGTCGGCATGGCCTTCCACGGTCACCGTGTAGCGCGGGTAGAGCGCCAGCCACTGGGCCTGACGGCCGAGAACGGTCTGGGCCTCGGCGTTGAGCGAGGTCGAGTCGGTGTCGAAGAACACGCGGTCGCCGACGTTGACCACGAAATCCTGGGCGCTGCCCGGCGTCGCGGCACCGGCGCCACCGGCGCCTCCTGCGAGCTGGCCGTCGAGTTCGCTCGGGCTTTTGGCGCAGGCTGCGGCGAGAAGGGCAAGGCCGAGAGCAAGCGCTCCACGGCGGTTAAAAAGTCTGGTGGCTGTCGTCATGATACCGGTAATCCTCGGATACGTGCTGACCGGATGTTTCGAGAGTCTTGGTAAACGGCTTTGGTTAAGCCCACGTTCAAAGACATGGTTAACGAAGCACTAAATCTCGGGATACCGGCCTTTTGATGGTAAACGCGCGCCGGACGAAGCGTCCGGCGCGCCTTAGTTGTCACTTGAGCAACGGCGACCATGCTGGGTCGGAGGCGAAGTTCGGCGTCGGGACCTTCTGCTCGTTGCGGCCGGTGAGATCGACCGACCAGAGCTGCGGACCGCCGTTCGGACCGCCCGAGTCACGGAAGAACATGATGACGCGGCCGTTGGGCGCCCAGGTCGGGCCTTCGTTGTGGAAGCCCTCGGTGAGGATGCGCTCGCCCGAGCCGTCCGGCTTCATGACGCCGATGGCGAAGCCGCCGCCCGACTGGCGGGTGAAGGCGATCAGGTCGCCGCGCGGGCTCCACACCGGCGTGCTGTAGCGGCCGCTGCCGAAGGAGATGCGGGTGGCCCCGCCACCGCCAGCGCTCATCACGTAGAGCTGCTGGTTGCCGCCACGGTCGCTCTCGAAGACGATGCGCGAGCCGTCGGGCGAGTAGGAGGGCGAGGTGTCGATGGCCGCCGTGTTGGTCAGCCGGGCCGGCGCGCCGCCGATCGGCATGGCATAGATGTTGGCGTTGCCGTCCTGCTCAAGGCTCATGACCACCGAGCTGCCGTCGGGCGAGAAGCGCGGCGAGAAGGTCATGTTCGGGAAGTTGCCGACCAGAGTGCGCTGGCCGCTCTCGATGTTGAGCAGATAGACGCGCGGCTCGCTGGCCCCGAAGGACATGTAGGTGACCTGCTGGGAGGTCGGCGAGAAGCGCGGCGTCAGCACCAAGTCCTTGCCGTTGGTGAGGAAGCGGACGTTGGCGCCGTCCTGATCCATCAGGGCGAGGCGCTTGACGCGGTTGCCCTTGGGGCCGCTTTCGTCGACGAAGACGATGCGGGTGTCGAAATAGCCCTTCTCGCCGGTCAGACGCTCGTAGATGGCGTCGGCGATGATGTGGGCGATGCGGCGCCAGTTCTCCGGCGTGGTGAAATACTGCTGGCCGGCGAGCTGGGTGCCGCCGAACACGTCCCACAGGCGGAAGTCGGCCTGCAGGCGGCCGTCGGCGGCGCGGACGATGCCGCCCGAGACGAGGGCCTGGGCGTTGATCACCCGCCAGTTCTGGAAGTTCGGCACCGCGTTCGGATCGGTGATGCGGTCGACGAAGGATGCCTGGTTCAGCACCTGGAACAGGCCGGAGCGCTGCAGGTCGGCGGCGATGACGCCGGCCATCTGCTGGCCGATGCTGGCCGTGTCGCCACTGCCCACGAAATTCGGGATGGCGATCGGCAGCGGCTGAACGTTGCCGCCGTTGATGTTGATGGTGATTTCAGCGTTGGATGGCGCCGCCGCGACGACCGCGGCGAAGGCCGCCAACGCGGCGAAGAGAGTGCGGACCAGTTTTCGCATCCTGAGGTGCTCCCAGACGGATGTTCCGGACGTGCTCCGATCGAACGATGCGGGGCCGTCCGGCTCGACTTGCGTGTCGCGCCGCGTCAATAGGACGACGGCGGGGTGAAGTTCATGTTCACGACCTGCCAGTTGTCGAACTTGTCCTTCGGCAGGAACGGATAGGGCGCGCAGCGCTGGACGGCGCGCACGGCGGCTTCGGCGACCGCTTGGCCGCCGGGACCGGAGGGAATGGCCTTGATCTCGGGCGGCCCGGCGAGGTCGCCGTCGATGGTGAAGGTCACGCGTAGCGGCACGACCATTTGGTCGACGCCTTCGGCTCCGACCGGCGGATTGAAGCAGGCGGTCACGGCGGCGGTCAGCGCGTCGAGTTCGCTCTGGCTCATCTCGGCCACCGGACCGGTGCGGTTCTCCGAGCCCAGCGAGGCTTCCTTGTCGGACTCGCGCCCGCCGCCGCCCGACGGATCCACCTTGTTGAGCAGCGCCGCCATCTCGTTGGGGTCGAAGTCCTCGCTCTTGGAGTCCTTCTGCGTCTGCTTGGGCTTTTCCTTGACGGGCTTGGCAGGCGTCTTGTCGGGTGCGTCGGCGGCGTCCTCGGCCGGCGTGGGGGCCGGCGGCTTGGGCTTCACCGGCGGCAGCTTCGGCGGAACGGGCGCCGGCTTGTCGGCTTCCTTGATTTTCTCGGCGATCTCGCCCGTGTCGGCCTTGGGAGTCTCCTCCAGCGCCGCCGTCTTCGTCTCCTCCGGCTTCTCGGCCGGGGGCGGCGTTTCGGCGGGCTTGGGCGGCGCGGCCTTGGGCGGTGGCGGCGGCGGCGCCTCGGCCGACTTGGCGGCGGCGGTATCGGTCGCCTTCTCGGTGATGGGCGTCGACTGGTCGTTCTTGGCAGCGCCGACCCGTTGAGAGTCGGGGCGCGGCGTCGGCGTCTTCACCTTGGCCTGCGAGGCGTTGTTCGATTTCGGCGCGGTCTTGGTGCCTTCGGCGATCTGCGACACGTCCGAGATCGGCACGAGGTCGACCGGCAGGGCGTCCACCGGCGCGGCGTCGAACGGCTTCGCGCCGGAAAAGGATGCAAATCCCCAGGCGAAAAGCAGGACGTGACCGATGACGGATGTCGTAAGACCTATGCGCATGTATCAGTTGGACGGCGTCGCAGCCGTCCCCGTTTCCTCTTGCGTGATGAGACCGATCTTCTTGAAGCCGGCCGCCGAAATGCGCGCCATGACGCGCATCACCGCCCCGTAGTCGGTGGCTTTGTCGCCGCGCACGTAGATACGCTCCTCGACGCCGTTCTTGGCGACGGCCATCAGCTTGGGCACCAGTTCCTCGATGGTGATTTCGGTGTCCTGGATGAACACCTTGCCAGCGGCGTCGACCGAAATGTTGATCGGGTCGGTCTGCCCCTCCATCGGCTTGGCGGCCGTTTCGGGAAGATCGATCGGCACGCCGACGGTCATCAGGGGCGCGGCCACCATGAAGATGATGAGCAGAACCAGCATGACGTCGACCATCGGCGTCACGTTGATTTCGCTCATGACGCCGCTGGCATGACGACGCCTGCGGCGGCGACTGCCTCCTGCGGATCCGCCCCCTGGGACGCCCATGCCCATCGCTCAGCTCCTGTCGTCGATCTGGCGCGACAGGATGGCGGCGAACTCGTCGGCGAAGCCATCCATGCGCGAGCCGAGCTTGGCGGCATCGGCGGAGAGTTTGTTGTAGGCGAGCACCGCCGGAATGGCGGCGGCAAGGCCCATGGCGGTGGCGAGCAGCGCCTCCGAGATGGCTGGCGCCACCACCACCAGACTGGTGTTCTTGGACGAGGCGATCGCCTGGAACGAGCTCATGATGCCCCAGACGGTGCCGAACAGGCCGATGAACGGCCCGGCCGAACCGACGGTGGCGAGAAAGATGAGACGCGCCTCCAGGCGCTCCATCTCTCGGGAAATGGTGACGTCGATCACCTTGCCAATACGGTCGGTGATGCCCTGGAAGGAGACGCGTCCTGCTTCGTGGCTGCGTTTCCACTCGCGCATGGCGGCGACGAAGATGGCAGCGAGACCCTCGTTGGAACGGGAGGTCAACGAGCGATAGAGTTCCTCGAGAGACTGTCCGGACCAGAACACCTTCTCGAAGCGGTCCATCGAGCGGCGGGCGCGATTGTAGGCGACGATCTTGTCGACGATGATCGCCCAGCACCATACCGATGCCACCAGAAGGCCGAGCATCACCGCCTTAACGACGAAACTCGCCTGCCAGAACAATGCCCAGACGGACACCTCGACGGCAGGTGCTGCGAGCGCGTTCTGGGTCAGTTCGACCGGATTCATGGGTATCTTCCGTTGTCCTCAGGATGAAGCGGCAATCTCTTGGCGTCAGGTCGCGTCGGCCGGGGCGGGCTGTGGCGGCATGCGTCAATGCCAGGACTTCCACATGCCGCCGAAATTTGGCGAAAACGGGACTTGACGGTCAGGAAAACTGGGGCATTTCGCCTCTCTGCCGCCGGGACGGGTTCCGCCGCCGACGGCGCCGGGGTCCCGTTCCTGTCATCCTATGGTATGGTTAAGGAAGGTTTACCGAAACGCCCTGTTTCAGCGCGCACCTTCGATCAGCGTCGCCATGGCGGGCGGAAGGCGGCGCGGCCGGCCGTTGCCGGCGATGGCCACCACCTCGACTTCGGCCGAAGCGATGAGGTCGTTCTCGCGCAGAAGCCGCTGGGACACGGTGAAGCGCGGGCCGGAAATGCTGGCGATTTCCGTTTCCACGGTCAGAAGATCGTCGAGAAGGCCCGGCTTGCGATACTCGATGGAAAACTTGCGGACGACGAACAGCAGCGCGTCGGGGTCGGTCCGGTCGGCCGTGGCGCTCTGGCTGATGCCGAGGTCGCGCAGGAACTCGGTCCGTCCGCGCTCGAAAAAGCGCATGTGGCTGCCGTGGTAGAGAATGCCGCCGGCGTCAGTATCCTCGAAATAGACGCGGATGGCGAGGCGATGGACGGTCAAAAGGCTATGTCCTTGGCGGCGGCGACGGTGACCGGCGCGTCGAATCGCGACCAGACCCAGGTGTGATGGCGCACCACGTCGGCCGCCGGAAGGTGCGGCCGGTCCGAGGTCGTGTGGCCGTCGGCAATGACTGTCGTGGGAATGCCGCGCGAGGCGGCGGCGCGGACGGTGGTGTCGACGCAGAAGTCCGAGGCGTAGCCGCCGACCACGATGCCATCGACGCCCAGCCGATCGAGCGTGGCGGCAAATTCGGTATCGCGGAAGCCGTCGCAGAAGGACTTGGCAACCACGGTGTCGCCGTGCCTAGGGGAAAGGGAGGGGTGGAACTCCCAGCCGGGCGTGCCGCGTTCCCATTCGCATCCCGCCTCTTCATGCTGGATGAAGATCACCGGAGCACCGGCTGCCCGCGCCTCGGCCGCCTTGCGGTCGAGAAGGGCGGCTACGTCGTCGATGCGATAGGCGCGCGGCTCGTCGAAGAGATTGGCTTGCACGTCGATGATGACGAGGGCTTGGCTCATCTCACTCCTCCTCTCCACTGGAAAACAGCGTGAACTGGGCCTCCTCGGCGGTCTTCGGCACGGCGAAGCCGAGGTGGCGGAAGGCGTGCGGCGTCAGGAGACGACCGCGCGGCGTGCGTTGGACGAAGCCCTTCTGGATGAGATAGGGCTCGACGATGTCTTCGATGGCGTCGCGCGGCTCGGCGATGGCGGCGGCGATGGTCTCGATGCCGACTGGGCCGCCGTTGAAGCTCAAGGCGATGGTGTTGAGATAGCGGAGATCGAGCGCGTCGAGACCGATGGGGTCGACGTCGAGTCGCGTCAGCGCCCGGTCGGCGATCTCGGCGGTGATCGTCTCGGCATCGTCGACGATGGCGAAGTCGCGGACGCGGCGCAGCAGGCGGCCGGCGATGCGCGGCGTGCCGCGCGACCGTTTGGCGATCTCGGTGGCGCCGTCGTCAGAGATGCCGATGCCGAAAATGCGGGCACCGCGCCGGACGATCAGCTCCAGTTCCTCGGTGGTGTAGAACTCGAGACGGATGGGAATGCCGAAGCGGTCGCGCAGCGGCGTCGTCAGGAGGCCGAGGCGGGTGGTGGCGCCGACCAGCGTGAACTTGGCGAGATCGATCTTGACCGAGCGGGCGGCGGGGCCCTCGCCAATGATCAGATCGAGCTGATAGTCCTCCATGGCCGGGTAGAGGATTTCCTCCACCGCCGGGCTCATGCGATGGATCTCGTCGATGAACAGGACGTCGCGCTCCTCAAGATTGGTGAGGAGGGCGGCGAGATCGCCGGCCTTGGCGATCACCGGGCCGGAGGTGGCGCGGAAGTTGACGCCGAGCTCGCGGGAAACGATCTGGGCCAGCGTTGTCTTGCCGAGGCCGGGCGGGCCGACGAACAACACGTGATCGAGCGCTTCCTTGCGCGTCTTGGCGGCGTTGATGAACACCTGAAGATTGGCGCGCGCCGACGCCTGGCCGACAAATTCCGAAAGCGCGCTCGGTCGGATCGACTGCTCGAAATCCTCGGGGCGCTTGTCGCCCGAGACGAGACGGCTTTCATCGCTCATGGTGGTCCGATCGTCTCCGGCGGCCCTGGTTGCTCGGCTTCGACAGCACTGTCCGACACACGCCTTCAGGCCACGTCGGGGGATCGGATCATCCTGGCGAATCGGCGCGCGGCGCCGGCTGTTCGCCTTTCGTTTTGCACGAAAGGGGCATCGTTGCCAAGCTGCCCGCGGGGCGTCGGCGTGAAGTGCCACATTGCTCGGCAATGCGCCTATTCGTTGGCTGTCAATGATCACAATTGCATCACGTGACCGTGATAGACCGCATTGACCAGAGGTAAAGACCGGTTAATTCTTTCCATGGGCTCGAGGCGTTCCATCCCCTGCGGCGAGGTGGTCATGGCAGCTTTCAGGACGATTTTCGGGTGTTTGCTGTTTGCGGTCGCACTGGCCACGGCCGGTGACCTTCTGTCCACCCCGGTCCGCGCCGAAAGCATTGTCGGGTTCTCCGACGACGAACTGCTGGACGGCTTTCAGAAAACGGTGTTCGGCGTCGAGTACGGCAGCGCGACTGCCGGCAGTGCCGTCAAGAAGTTCGACGGTGCCGTGCGCCTTCGCGTCATTAATCTCTCCGACAAGGACCGGCAGCGCGAGATCGCCGGTTTCGTGACCCGTCTCCCCCGCCTCGTGCGCGGCCTCGACATTCGCATGGCGCGCCCTGGCGAGAACCCCAACTTCACCGTCTATGTCGTCGACCGCGCCGATTACGTCGACACCGTCCGGAGCGACGTGCTCGGCTCGACGCACGGCGCCGCGCCGGGGCAGTGCCTCGTGCGGGTCTATCCGGGCTCGCTCGGCATCGTCCGGTCCACGGCGGTGATCGTGTCCGACGAGGGCGACAGCCTGTTCCGCCGCTGCATGGTGGAAGAAATCCTGCAAGGGCTCGGCCCGATGAACGACAACGCGGCGCTCTACGCGTCGGTGTTCAACGACCGTTCACGTCACGATCGGTTCATGCCCTTCGATCGGGCTGTGGTGTCGATGCTCTACGACCGGCGCATCCGCCCCGGCATGACCCGTTCCCAGGTCGGCTCGGTGTTGCCGCGTGTGCTGGCCGATGTCAGGCGGACGGTGCGATAGGGCGTTTTCCCTGAAATAGGTCGCCGCTTCCCGTCATCGCATGTTGCGCTGGATGCGGCCCACGAAATGCCTCTGCTCGTCGGGTGCGCGTTTCTCGATGGCCGCCGTGATCACATCGCGGCGGCCTGGCTCCGTGATGTAGATCTGCGCGAGGGCTTCGCGCCCCCGATAGCTGGCGGACAGCGTTTGGGTATCGCCGTCGGCGACGGCCATGACGGCCGGTGGCGCATCCGGCAACGTGGCGATCAGCCTCGTCCGCTCGATGGCCAGGGCATACTGCCAGGGACCGTAGGCGCGGCTGCGCTCGAGAGCCTGAAAGGCGATGTCGCGCTTGTCGGGCAGGGTGGCCGCGAACTGGGCAAGGGTCAGCCACAGGCGGGCGTTGCCCGGCGCCGTCTCCACGAGCGAGCGGGCGCGCTCGTAGCAGGCCTCGTTGAGGCGCGTACGATCCTCAGGGGCGATCGGGGGGGTGGTCAGGCCGAAAGCCAGGGTGCGGCAGTCGAACTCGAAGACGGTAAGGGCGCGCTTGCTGGACAGGAAAGGCACGTCCGGATCGGCTGCCACCGACCGCAACCGGTCGACCGAGTTGCCGGCCGTGCTGAGGAAGGGCGAGGCTTCGATGCTCATTCCGTAGAGGCCGAGGCAGAGCAGTCCGCCCGAGAACAGGCCGATCAAGGGTGCCGACAGCTTCAGCGACATCATCACCAGATTCCCCAATCGCGGGTTCAGGCTACGGCAGGTGCCCCAGGTCTTTTGGGCGGTGGCCCGGCGTAGACCCAGAGCGGCGCGGCTGCCATTCTCCCTGTCTCTCTACCTCGGACAGCCTTAACCGTCTCGGGAAAATTCGCCGGCCACCGGCAAAAACCGCTGGACCTTTTGCAGGGTAGACCGGATAACTACTTAAAAACAAGAGGTGCTCGCGGCTGCGGCCGCCAACTGTCCGTCGGCGTCGGCCAGTCGGACAGTGGTCTCGATTTGGAGCTTTTTCTTTGCTCACAGGGGTTCGGTCGTTTTTCGGTTTTGGCGGCAAATCCGCTCCGGTCCCGGTGGTCGGCAGTCGCGGGCGCATCGAGATCGATCCGAAGGATACCGCCGTCTATGCGATCGGCGACGTACACGGTTGCTTTGAGGAACTGAGGGCGGCCGAACGGCGGATCGTCGAGGACGCCGCCCGCATCTCGGCCAAGCGGCGCATCATTTTATGCCTGGGCGACCTCGTTGATCGCGGACCAAGGTCGGCCGACGTGCTCGATCACCTGATCTCCGCTCCGCCGGACGGTTTCGAGCGCATGTCGATCTGCGGCAATCACGACGAGACCTTCCTCTCCTTCATCGACGATCCTCATGAAAACATGGGATGGCTGGAGTTCGGTGGCGAGCAAACGCTTGAAGCCTATGGCGTCGACCTGACGCGGCTCGCTCGGCATCGCGGCGGTGCCGCCGGTCTTCGCGACATCCTTCAGGTGACGGTGCCGGAGGCTCATGTCGCCTTTCTGAGACAACTGCCGGTGTCGGTGCGCTTCGGCGACGTCCTGTTCGTTCACGCCGGCGTTCGCCCCGGCGTGCCGCTCGACGAGCAGGATGAGGACGATTTCATGTGGATCCGCGAGCCCTTCGTCAGCCAGCCGCACGGTCTGGGGCTCACCGTGGTGCACGGGCACACGCCTGCCAACGAGCCCGTCTTCGCGCCGGGGCGCATCGGCATCGACACGGGGGCCTTCGCCACCGGCCGCCTTACCGTGTTGCGGGTGTTCGAGGGCGAGGCGACCGTCATTCAGTGAGGGCCGGCCGCGAGATTGCCGCTCATGCCTGGACATCAAACGAAAACGCCGGCCACGGGGCCGGCGTTTTGCGTATGAAGTGGCGCGATATCAGCGCATGGCCAACTGGCGCGGCGTGAAGTCGATCACCTCGGTCGGCGCCGCCACCGGGCCGGCGAAGCGGGTCGAGACCAGCGTGCCATAGGGACTGGTGGAGAAGCTGGCTTTCACGACCTGGACCGGCGCCTCGAACAGTGTGGCGATGTGCAACTGGTCGGGGTGGGTCAGCGTCCGGAAGCGGCCCCAATAGACCGACTGACCGCCATCGAGAAGCGACGGTCCGTCCTCGGAGGCGACTTCCGGCAGCTCGACATTGCCGAACATGTCGCTCTTGCTGCCGTCGATCGCCGGACGGGCGAGTTCGGGCACCGGCGCCGGAGCGGCCGGCTTGCGCGGGGTCGGCACCAGGGCGGCCATCTGCTGCGGCTGGCGCGCGGCGTTGGCGGTCGGCAGCGGAGGCTCCGCGGCCGGCGGCGCGAAGGAGAGGGCGGATGCGGACGGTTCCTGGTCCTGGGCGACTTCGGCCAAAGCCAGCTGGGCGGCGATGGCGTCCTGGCGGTTGGCAGCCGGCGGCAGCGGCGCCTCGACGGGCGCCGGCGGCTTTTGCGGAGGCAGCATCATCGGCGCGTCGAGCATCGCCACCTCGGTGGTGGCCTCGGCGATCTCCGACGGTTTGGCCTGCGGCAGGGGGACATTGTCCATGGCCAGCCGGTCGGCGCCGCTGAGCGTGGGCGCGGCGGCGGGTTCGAGGCCGGCCGGCAGCGTCGCCTCGGCGAGGCTGGTTACCCGGCGTTCGGGCGCGGCCGGCGGAGTGAAGGCGGCGGTCAGCACCGGAGCCGTCGGTGCGGCCACAGGCTGGCTTGCGACCGGCGGCGGTGTGATGGCCGGCGGGACGGCCTTGGGAGCAGCGGGCGCCGGTCTGGCGGCCACGGCTGGCGCTTCCTCGCCACCGGCGGCGCCGATTTCCTCGGAGGTATCTTCCTCGTCGTTGGAGAACAGCATGGCGAGCAGGCCGCCGCCCTTGCCGGACTTGGAGGACGGGGAGTCGGCCGAAGCCATGGCGATATTCGGGCTCGTGCCCTTCTCGCGCTGCAACTCGGCAAGCGCCTGCTGATAGCCGGGCAGCGGCTTGCCGTCAGCCGGAATATGAGCCGTCTTGCCGTCGGGGAACAGGCCGACGAGCTGCGTGCGATTGAGACGCGGCCAAGCGCGCACCGAACCGACGTCGATGTGAACGAAGGGGCTGTTGGCCGACGGATACCAGCCGACGCCGCCGTTCTGCATCTGCACGGCGATCATGCGCAGCTTGTCGACGGACACGTCGGGAATGTTCATGTCCATCGCCTTGCCGAGCGAGTGCTGGCTATGCTTGGCGACGGCCGAGGAACGGGACCGCAACATGTTGTTGGTGGCAAGCGAGCGATAGCCGCAAACCACCTGGATCGGCTGGCGCGAGCCGGACTTCCGGTAGAGCTCCCACACCGTGTCGAACAGGCGCGGGTCCATCCGCGTCGCCTCGTTGCGCCGCCAGTCGCGAAGGAAGCGATTGAGCTCATTGAGGGCGGAGGGAACGAAGCGGCCATCCTTCTTGAAGACGATGGTCAGCCGTTCCTTGGTGTGGACGTTGTAGAGGTCGAGGGTGCGGCTGTCGGCCGCCCGGGCCGCGGAGGCGAAGATCGCCAGCGCCGCGGCGGACGCCACGAAGGTGCCGAGCGTCGCGCGGCCGGCGGCGAGGGCGAAACGGGAAGAGGAGAAGCCCGCCTTTGCGCCGAAAGCCTTGACTGCTTTCATCGAAGCGATTCCTCTCCCTGATGATGTGTTCACTGTCCGGGTTTTCACGCGTCTCTATCCGCTTGCTCTCGTCTCCAGCCGGCTGGGATTATTGGCGGAGAGAATTAAGCAACGGTTTACCGTAAGCCGATCTTGGCTTGCTTTGGCCTCGATGGTCGGAAAAATCCCCTGGATTTCACGGGCCGTACAATAGCCGCCACCGGTTAAAAGGCCAAGTGGGTAGTTTATGGCATGGTGGAAATGCCAAAAGACCTGCTCCGCCAAAGGCAAAGCGGGTTTTTTGGACTGATTGACCGGGTCTGGACGGTCAGACCTGCGACATGCCCAACGCCTTCTTGATGGCCTGGACGTGGCCGTAGATGTCGTCGCGGAGCTGCAGCTTTCCGCCCTCGTCCACGAAGGCGGTGAAGTAGGCCAGATGCACCTTGAGGTGGGTGGCGATGTCCACCCGCCGTTCGTCGCCGCCGAACATCGCCTGCAGCTTGGGTACCGTCCACTGCGGATCGCCCTGCAGCACGGCGTCGGCGAAGGCCATGGGATCGTCGACGCGCACGCAGCCGTGGCTGAAGGCGCGGACGTCACGGCCGAACAGGCTCCTGAGCGGCGTGTCGTGCAGGTAGACGGCGTGTTTGTTCGGGAACATGAACTTGATGTTGCCGAGCGCGTTGGCCTCGCCCGGCACCTGCCGGATGCCGACCGCCTTCACCGCGTTCTCGTCCCAGATGATGCGGGTCGGGTCGATGAGCTGGCCGTCCCAGGTCACCTCGTAGCCGTGGCGGGCAAAGTAGCCGGCCGGGTCGGCCTGGATCTGCGGCAGCATCTCCTTGACCTTGATCGACTCGGGAATGTGCCAGTAGGGATTGACCACCAGATACTGCATTTCGCCGGTGAACACCGGCGTCTGGTTGGCGACCTTGCCGACCACCACCCGAGCCTCATGCACCTGCTGTCCATGGCGGATCACGCGCACCTTGAACTCGGGGATGTTGACGAAGACGTAGTCCTGGCTGAGGTCGCGCGGCATCCAGCGCCACATTTCCATGTTGGCGATGATCTCGCCCTCGACGTCGCGATGGGCGCCGTTGAGAACGGCGATCGTGCGCGCACCGACCACGCCGTCGGCGGAGAGGCCGTTCTCCTTCTGGAAGGCCTCGACGGCGGCGACCAGCGCCTCGTCATAAAGGGCCGGCTCGATGCCTTCGGCGGGGGCGTCGAGGCCGAGCCGCTTGCGCAGGCCGGGCACGCCCTCGTCGCTCATGCCGGGCTTCAGCGACTTGGCGATTGCCACGGGTTCGGGTGCCGCGTCGGCCTTGCTCTTGGCGGCGCGCACCTCGGCCAGCATGGCCTTGAGGCGCTTGAAGCCGTCGGTCGGCGGGTTGAACCCTTCGAGCGCCGCAACGGGATCGGCTGCATTGGCGACGGTGGCGAGCGCCTTGTCGGCGGGAATGCGCTCGGGCGTGCGGGTGATGTCCTTGGAGATGGCCAGCGGCGCGACGCGGCCGCCGGAGGCCTGCTCGGCGAAGGTCGCCACCGCCATGGAGACGCGAAGGTCGGCGTTGGCGACGAGCTCGGTGGTGGCGGCCGAAAGGTCGGTGTCGGGCAGCGCGTAGTCGAGCGGGTTGAGGCCGTCTTCCACGGCGTCGGCGAGGCGGGCGATCGTCGCCTTGGCCTTGTCCGAATAATGATCGCCCACGACCCACAGCGGCTGGTTGCCGCGCGCCGCGTAGACCTTGGCAACGGCGTCGGCGCGGCGGCGGGCATCGCCGGTCGCCGAGGCGACGACCTTGGCGATCTCGGCGACGATCGCCTGATCGACGGGCATGCCCGGGACGGTGGCGACGACGGCGGGTGCCGGCTCGACGGCCGGCGTCGCTGCGGGCGTGACGGCTTCCGTCGTCGGCGCTGCGGGCTCCACCGCGGGCGAAGCCGCAACGGGGGCGGCCGGAGCCGCGGCGCCCGGGGGCGGCGTGGCGGCGTCGGTGGCCGGCGGCAGGGCCTTGCTTTCGACGGCCTCCGGCGTGGCGGTCGCCTTGGCGCCCAACGGGTCGAAGCCGGTCTCGGCGAGCGCCGGCAGGGCGGTGAGGCCGATCACGGCGGTGGAGAGGAGAAACCGGGACAGCGAGGAGATCATAACGTTCACCACGTCCATTCCTGTGGGGCGTACGGCCAGACAAGAATTGTCATAGAAGTCTGTTTGGCGGTTCGGCGATCCATCGACAAGGCCGACACACCGCCAAAGGTCGATTACGGGCTTCTTGTTACTCGGCGGCCACACCCGTGTCATCGTCCTCGCCGTCGGCGAGGCCATATTCCTTGAGTTTGCGGTAGAGCGTCGAGCGGCCGATGCCGAGGCGACGCGCCACTTCGGCCATGCGGCCGCCGTAATGGTCGATGGCGAGGCGGATCATCTCCTCCTCGATGGCGACGAGCTGGCGCACGTGGCCATCGTCGGCCAGCGAGCGCAGGAAGCCGAAGGGGGCAGGGTCGTTACCGGGGCCAGAGTGGACGGCGACGCCGATGAGGCCGTCCTCGGCCGCCACCGTTTGCGGGGCCGTCTCGATGACCAAGGGGTCGGTCAGCGGCGCGTCGGTTCCCTCGACCCGGCGAAGGGCCGAGACGTGGCCGGTCTGCGCGGCGATCTGCGGGAATTCGTCGACGGTCAGTTCGCCGCCGTCGCCGAGGATGACCGCCCGGAAGACGGCGTTTTCCAACTGGCGGATGTTGCCCGGCCAGTTGAAGGCGCTGAGCATGGCGACGGCGTCGGGCCGGATGCCGGTGATGCGACGCTTGCCCTCCTCGGCGGCGAAACGCGACACGAAGTGATCGACCAGCAGCGGTATGTCCTCGCGACGGTCGCGCAGCGGCGGCACGAAGATGGGGTAGACGTTGAGGCGGTAGTAGAGGTCCTCGCGGAACCGACCTTCCTTGACCATGTCGAGAAGGCGCCGGTTGGTGGCGGAGATCAGGCGGAAATCCACCTTCTGCGACCGGCGGGCGCCGACCGGCTCGATCTCGCCTTCCTGGATGGCGCGCAGCAGCTGGACCTGGATGTCGAGTGGCAGTTCGCCGACCTCGTCGAGGAACAGCGTGCCGGTGTGCGCTTCCTGGAACTTGCCGGTGTGACGGTCGATGGCGCCGGTGAATGCCCCCTTCTCGTGGCCGAACAGCGTGCTCTGGACGAGGTTTTCCGGAATGGCGCCGCAGTTGACGGTGACGAAGGGCTTGGTTCGGCGATCGGACGCATTCTGGATGGCGCGGGCGACCAGTTCCTTGCCGACGCCGCTCTCCCCCTCGATCAGGATGGGAATGCCCGAGGTGGCGGCGCGTTCGCCGAGGCGCAGGACGCGGGCCATCTCCGGGCTCTTGGTGATGATGTCGCGGAAGCCGAGGCCGGAGGTTGCCGGCCGGCGGGCGCGGCGAATCTCGCCTTCTAGCGCCGTGACCTTCAACGCGTTCTGGATCGAGACGGCGAGGCGCTCGTGGTTGACCGGCTTGACGATGAAGTCGAAGGCGCCGGCCCGCATGGCGCCGACCACCGTGTCGATGGAGCCGCGCGAGGTCTGGACGATCACCGGAATGGTTTCGCCGGCCTTGGCCAGGCGTTCGAGCACCGCCATGCCGTCGAGGTCGGGCATGACGAGGTCGAGAATCATCAGATGGAAATCGCCGCGTGCGGCGGCCAGCATGGCAAGACCGGCCTCGCCGCCGTCGGCGGTGACCGCCTCGTGACCGAAGCGCTTGACGGCCTCCTCGAGGAGGCGGCGCTGAATCGGATCGTCGTCGACGATCAGGATGCGAGCGGCCATGGGTTAGTCCGTCCTTCCGCGTCTGTGCCAATTCGGGGCACTGTGCCGGTCCAAGGGTTAAGAGAAGGTTAGGCCAAGGCGCCCCATCCCCCATTTTCGCCGACATTTCCGTTGATCCTTGGCGGCCCGAACACGTAGTCTTGCGCATGGGTGCCCTGCGCCGCTTTTGGAGTTGTCGTTCGATGAGCCGTTTCCGTCTGCCCCGTCCCGTCTTCCATCCTGCCGATGCCGGCGCCGTAGCCGAGGCACTGCCGGAGTGGGATCTGTCGGCGCTTTACGCCTCGCCCGACGATCCGGCCATCGAGCGCGACATCGAGGCGGCGGCCGATGCCGCCAGGGATCTCGCCGGTCGGGCCAAGGGGCGGCTGGAGGCGATCCTCAAGGCGCCGGACGGCGCCGCCGTCTTCGCCGCGCTGATCGCCGACTACGAGAAGCTGCAGGATCTTCTGGGCCGGGTGATGTCCTATGCCGGTCTTCTTTATTCGGGCGACACCACCGATCCCCAGCGCATGAAGTTCTACGGCGACGTCCAGGAGAAGATCACCGCCATCTCCTCCGGCCTGCTGTTCTTCGAACTGGAAATCAACCGGATCGACGACGGCCTGATCGAGGCCGGCTTCGCCGATCCGGCGCTCGCCCACTACCGGCCCTGGCTCACCGACATTCGCCTCGACAAGCCCTATCAGCTCGAGGACCGGGTGGAGGAGCTGTTCCACGAGAAGTCGATCACCGCCTATTCGGCCTGGAACCGCCTGTTCGACGAGACCATCGCCGGCCTGCGCTTCCCCGTCGACGGCGAGGACCTGGCGATCGAGCCGACCCTGCACCTGCTGCAGGAGACGGACCCGGCCAAGCGCAAGGCGGCGGCCGAGGCGCTCGGCAACGTGTTCAGCGACAACATCGGCATCTTCGCCCGCATCACCAACACGCTCGCCAAGGACAAGGAGATTTCCGACCGTTGGCGCGGCTTCAAGGACATCGCCGACTCGCGTCATCTTGCCAACCGCGTCGAGCGCGAGGTGGTCGATGCGCTGGTCGAGGCGGTGCGGGCGGCCTATCCGCGCCTCAGCCATCGCTACTACCAGCTCAAGGCGCGCTGGATGGGCGGCGAGACCATGCCTTACTGGGATCGCAACGCGCCGCTGCCCGGCGCGGTCACGCGGCAGGTGTCGTGGGGCGAGGCCAAGGCCACGGTGCTCGACGCCTACGGTCGCTTTTCGCCGAAGATGGCCGACATCGCCCGTCGCTTCTTCGACGAGCGTTGGATCGACGCGCCGGTGCGGCCGGGCAAGTCACCGGGCGCCTTCGCCCATCCGACCGTGCCGTCGGCGCATCCTTACGTGCTGCTCAACTATCTCGGGCGCACGCGCGACGTGATGACGCTGGCCCACGAACTCGGCCACGGCGTGCATCAGGTGCTGGCCGGCCGGCAGGGCGCGCTGATGGCGCCGACACCGCTGACGCTGGCCGAGACGGCCTCGGTGTTCGGCGAGATGCTGACCTTCCAGTCGCTGCTTCGCAATGCGGCGACGCCGGCGGAAAAGCGGACACTGCTCGCCTCCAAGGTCGAGGACATGCTCAACACGGTGGTGCGGCAGATCGCCTTCTATTCGTTCGAGCGCAAGGTGCACGCCGCCCGCCGCGAGGGCGAGCTGACGGCCGACCGCATCAACGAGGCCTGGCTCTCCGTGCAGGGCGAAAGCCTCGGTCCGGCCATCACCGTCGGTCCGGGCTACGAGACCTTCTGGGCCTACATCCCGCATTTCATCCACTCGCCGTTCTACGTCTACGCCTACGCCTTCGGCGATTGCCTGGTGAACTCGCTCTACGCCGTGTTCGAAACGGCCGAGGCCGGGTTCCAGGACAAGTACTTCGCCATGCTGGAGGCCGGCGGCACCAAGCACCACACGGAGCTTCTCAAGCCCTTCGGTCTCGATGCCTCCGATCCCGCCTTCTGGCAGATGGGGCTTTCGGTGATCGAGCGGATGATCGGCGAGCTGGAAGTGCTCGACGCCAGTATCGCCCGGCAGGGCTGAGCGCATCGCCCATCGTTCATAAGTATTTGCGCGGAAACGCAGAAAACCCGTCGGTTCGCCGACGGGTTTTTCCTTTTGGGTCAACTACTTATCGGGAAATGACGTGCAAGTGCGGCCCGGTCCGGTTTTGCACAGGCCGAACGTTACGTTGCATTACGCAAGCAAAAGGCTCTAGGAGTTTTTCCGGAGGTCCGGTCGGCCTCGGCCCGTCGTCCGGGGAGGGGCGGTGGGGAACGGGGGCTCCTTTCGGATAGCCCTCTCGATGCCGGCGCCCGAAAGACACCCTGGAGAAGCTCAATGAAGATTGCGGTGTTGAAAGAACCCGATCCCGAGGAGGGACGCGTTGCCATCACGCCCGAGACGGCCAAGCGCTTTATCGGCCTTGGTGCCACCGTGTTCGTGGAGGCCGGAGCGGGCCTGCGGTCGCTTATCCTGGACTTCGACTACACGATGGTCGGCGCCGTGATGACCGAGACCGCCGCGGACACCGTACGCGATGCCGACGTGGTTCTGACCGTGCGACGTCCGTCGCCGGATGTGCTGTCCCAGCTCAAGAAGGGCGCGCTCGCCATCGCCATGATGGATCCCTATGGCGACGATGCCGCCATCAAGGCCATGGCCGACACCGGCGTCACCGCCTTCGCCATGGAGTTCATGCCGCGCATCACCCGAGCGCAGGTGATGGACGTTCTCTCGAGCCAGGCCAACCTCGCCGGCTATCAGGCGGTGATCGATGCCGCCTCCGAGTATGGCCGCGCCTTTCCGATGATGATGACGGCGGCCGGCACGGTGCCGGCGGCGCGCGTCTTCGTGATGGGCGCCGGCGTTGCCGGTCTTCAGGCCATCGCCACCGCCCGGCGTCTCGGCGCCGTGGTGACGGCGACCGACGTGCGCCCCGCCGCCAAGGAGCAGGTTGAAAGCCTGGGCGCCAAGTTCGTCGCCGTCGAGGACGAGGAATTCAAGCAGGCCGAGACGGCGGCGGGCTACGCCAAGCCGATGTCGGCCGAATACCAGGCCAAGCAGGCAGCGCTGGTCGCCGAGCACATCAAGAAGCAGGACATCGTCATCACCACGGCGCTGATCCCGGGCCGGCCGGCGCCGCGCCTCGTTTCGGCGGACATGGTGAAGTCGATGAAGCCGGGCTCGGTGCTGGTCGACCTCGCCGTCGAGCGTGGCGGCAACGTCGAAGGCGCGCGTCTCGGCGAGGTGGTGACGACGCCGGAGGGCATCCGCATCGTCGGCCACAAGAACGTGCCCGGCCGCATCGCCGCCACCGCCTCCCAGCTCTACGCCAAGAACCTCTTCGCCTTCGTCGAGACGCTGATCGACAAGAAGGACAAGGTTCTGGCCGTCAACTGGGACGACGAACTCGTCAAGGCGACCGCGCTGACGCGCGAGGGCGCCGTCATCCATCCCGCCTTTCTGAACTGACGCGGAGACCCGTCCGATGTCCTCTATGCTCACGGCCGAACAGGCCCTTGAACAGGCGCGGATCGCCGCGCGCGCGGCGGCCGACGCCGCCCGCGCCGCCGAAGCCGCTGCCAACGCCGCCGCCGATGCCGTCGCCTCCGGTCAGGCGGGCACCACCGCCGACGTGGCGGCCGCCGCCGCTCATGCCCTGTCGGGCGGGGTGATCGACCCCTTCGTCTTCCGCCTGTCCATCTTCGTGCTGGCGATCTTCGTCGGCTACTACGTGGTCTGGTCGGTGACGCCGGCACTGCACACGCCGCTGATGGCGGTGACCAACGCCATCTCCTCGGTGATCATCGTCGGCGCGCTGCTCGCCGTCGGCGTCGAGTTCCTGGCGCCGGGCACCGGCGTGTCGCGCGGCTTCGGCTTCGTCGCCGTCATCCTGGCATCGGTGAATATCTTCGGTGGCTTCCTGGTCACCAGTCGCATGCTCGCCATGTACAAGAAAAAGCACTGAGGACACGGACATGACAGCCAATATATCCGCCGTCCTCTACCTGATCTCCGGAGCGCTGTTCATCCTGGCGCTCAGGGGGCTCTCCAGCCCGGTGACGGCCCGGCGCGGCAACCTTCTCGGCATGCTCGGCATGGCGATCGCCATCGGCACGACGCTCGCCTCGATCAAGCCGTCCTTCGGCGCCTATGCGCTGATCGTCGTCGGCCTCGCCATCGGTGGCGGCGCCGGCGCCTACATCGCGCGCAAGATCGCCATGACGGCCATGCCGCAACTGGTCGCCGCCTTCCACTCGCTGGTCGGCCTCGCCGCCGTGCTGGTGGCCGCAGCGGCGCTCTATGCGCCGGAGGCCTTCGGCATCGGTCTGCCCGGTTCGATCCACGGGCAGGCGCTGGTCGAGATGAGCCTCGGCGTCGCCATCGGCGCCATCACCTTCACCGGCTCGGTGATCGCCTTCCTGAAGCTCGACGGCCGGATGAGCGGCAAGCCCATCATCCTGCCCTTCCGCCACATCGTCAACGCGGCGCTGGCGGCGCTGCTGGTGGTGCTGGTGGTGGTGCTGGTCAACACGGAAAGCCACTTCGTGTTCTGGCTGATCGTGCTGGTGTCGCTGGCCTTCGGCGGCCTCATGATCATCCCGATCGGCGGCGCCGACATGCCCGTCGTGGTCTCCATGCTCAACAGCTACTCGGGCTGGGCGGCGGCCGGCATCGGCTTCACGCTGGGCAACACGGCGCTGATCGTCACCGGCGCGCTGGTCGGCTCGTCGGGCGCCATCCTCAGCTACATCATGTGCAAGGGCATGAACCGCTCGTTCGTCTCCGTCATTCTCGGCGGCTTCGGCGGCGAGACGGCGGCGGCCAGTGGCGAGGTTGAACAGCGGCCGGTCAAGCAGGGTTCGGCCGAGGACGCTGCCTTCATCATGAAGAACGCCTCCAAGGTGATCATCGTGCCGGGCTACGGCATGGCGGTGGCCCAGGCCCAGCACGCGCTGCGCGAGATGGCCGACAAGCTGAAGGCGGAGGGCGTCGAGGTGAAGTACGCCATCCACCCGGTGGCCGGTCGCATGCCCGGCCACATGAACGTGCTGCTCGCCGAGGCGTCGGTGCCCTATGACGAGGTGTTCGAGCTCGAGGACATCAACTCCGAGTTCGCGCAGGCCGACGTCGCCTTCGTCATCGGCGCCAACGACGTGACCAACCCCGCCGCCAAGACGGACAAGACCTCGCCGATCTACGGCATGCCGATCCTCGACGTCGAGAAGGCCGGCACGGTGCTGTTCGTCAAGCGCGGCATGGGCTCGGGCTATGCCGGCGTCGAGAACGAGCTGTTCTTCCGCGACAACACCATGATGCTGTTCGCCGACGCCAAGAAGATGGTGGAGACCATCGTCAAGAACCTCGAATGAGGCTCATGACAAGGTGAAAAAAAAGGGCCGTCGCGGTGAACGCGGCGGCCCTTTCTTTTTCGTGTATCGTGATCACGCCGGCTCGCGGTGGAAGATGCCCCAGGCGAGGTGGTGGCGGCGGGCGTTCCAGACCAGCAGGGCGGCCACCACGCCCCACATCACCACGTCGCCGACCGGATAGGCGATCCAGATGCCGAACTCGCCGGCCACCACCGGTAGCAGCGCGAGCAGCGGCAGGCCGATGACATAGGTGCGGACGAGGTTGAGGATCGCCGCGCTGCCGGCCATGCCGAGCGCCTGATAGTAGCCGCCGAGCACCATCAACGGCGCCGAGAATGCGTAGGTGGCGGTGGTGATCGGCATGATGCGCGCCACCTCGTCGATGACCCGCGGGTCATCGACGAACAGCGCGCCGAGCGGCCGGGCGAGAAACACGAACATGCTCTCGAAGACGGCGGCGTAGACGATCGCGACGGAGAAGGCGATCTTCAGCGTCGCCCTGACCCGGTCGTGCTGGCCGGCGCCGAAGTTGTTGCCGGCGATCGACTGGCAGGCCATCGTGATGCCGAGCAGCGGCAGGAAGGCGAAGGTCAACACGCGAGTGAACACGCCGTAGGCGGCGACCGTGGCCGTCGGATCGGCGGTCGGCCAGAGCTGGATGTCGGCGATGATCATGCCGCTCGACAGGCTGATGCCGAGGAGGCCGAGCGACGGCGGCGCGCCGAGGGCCAGCATCTCCTTCCAGTTGGCGAGAAACGAGCCGGTGCCGTGGGCGTAGAGCGGCAGCCGCGTGCGCCCGCTGAGGCGCAGGAACAGCACGGCGGCGATCGCCACCACCTGAGCCAGCACCGTGCCGGCGGCCGAGCCGGCGACGCCGAGGCCGAACGGGCCGATCAGGATGTAGTTGAAGACGATGTTGAGCAGCGTCACGGCGATGGCGACGGCGGCCATGGTGCCGACCTTGCCCTCCGACCGCAATGCGTCGCCCTGAATCGACAGGAAGAAGCTGAACGGCGAGAATACCACCATGATGGCGGTGAACTCGAAGCCCATGCGGGCGATCTCGGGGTCGCCTTCCGACAGGGCGTGCGTCAGCGGCCCGCCGACGAAGAACAGCGCCAGGATCAGCACGCCGCAGACGACGAGGGCCAGAAGGTTGGCGGCGTTGAGCGTGCCCTCGGCGGCGCGGATGTCGCCGGCGCCGATCTCGCGGGCGATGATGGACGCCATGCCGGACGACACCATGCTCTGCAAGGCGACGATCAGCATCATCACCGGGAACATCAGCGTCACGGCGGTGAGCGCCTTCGGTCCGGCGAGGCGGCCGAGCAGCAGTGCGTCGACCACGGTGTAGAGGCCGCTCACGGCCATGAACAGCACGATGGGTGCGGCTGTGCGCAGGAACACGCGCGCCAGCGACCCGTGAAGATAGGGATTATGCGCTTGGTCTTGTTCGGACATGACTTGCCCCCGGTTCACTCCGGCAAACAGATGAGGGGCCCGCGTTGCCGCACGTCGGAGTGCGAAAAACCGATAGAGACAAGAAAGCTGGCTTCACCAATGCTCAAGGGCATGCGGGCGGCCGGTGCCAGGAACCGGCGCCGAAGTAGAGCTTCGCGGAATGGTTGTCAATGCCAATTCAATCGCGGCCGTCGAGGTAGGCCTCGAAAGCCTTGAGGGTCGTCTCGGAGACGTAGTGCTCGATGCCCTCGGCGTCCATTTCGGCCGCTTCCGGCGGCACGCCGACGGCGATCAGCAGTCGGACCACCAGGCGATGGCGGGCCTTGACCTCGCGCGCCATGGCGGCGCCGGCTTCGGTGAGGAACACGCCGCGATAGGGCCGGGAAATCACCAGGCCCTCGCGCTTCAGGCGGAGCACCGCCTTGTTGGCGGTGGGGTGGGTGACGCCGAGCCGGCGGGCGATGTCGGTGATGCGAGCCTCGCCGAATTCCTCGATGAGGTCGGCGATCAGTTCGGTGTAGTCCTCGAACAGAGCCGTCGAGCGGATGGCGCGAGCGTTGGTGAAGCGGTCGGCGTCGGTCATCTCCGAGGCGGTTTCGGGGCCGGGAGGAAGATCATCCCTCGACATGTCCTGTCCTTCGCGGGTCCTGTTTCCTGAGCCGTCCGCGAGCTTTGCCGCCGCGACGCTTCAATGTCGCGGCACACTATGCAGCCCCGGCTACGATTTGCAATCGACAATCAGGGGCAAATCCCCAGCGGAACCGAAAGCGGGGCATCAGATTTTATTGCAAGTCAGTCGCATCTGGCTTGACAGAAATGTAGCCGATGCTATATTTCCAAGCATAGGAAACTTCGGGTGCCCCCCATGTCCGCTCTCTCCCAGTCCGCCGTCAGCGTTACCCCCTCCGGAATGACCAGCCGCACGTCGCTGGCGATCTCCGAAGCGCTGGCGGGACGGCTGAAGGGACCACGGGCCATGCTGGCCTTCATGGGTCCTGCGGTGATCGCCTCCATCGCCTACATGGACCCCGGCAACTACGCCACCAACATCGGGGCCGGCGCCGGCTACGGCTACGCGCTGATCTGGGTGGTGGTGATGGCCAACATGGTCGCCATGCTGTTCCAGGCGCTGTCGGCCAAGCTCGGCATCGTCACCGGTCGCAACCTCGCCGAAATGAGCCGCGACCGGTTTCCTTTCCCGGTGGTGATCTTCATGTGGATCGTCTCCGAGATCGCCGCCATGGCCACCGACCTCGCCGAGTTCCTGGGCGGTGCCATCGGCCTGTCGCTGCTGTTCGGCACCTCGCTCTTTACCGGCATGGTGATCACCGCGCTCGTCACCTACGCGCTTCTGATGTTCGATCGCGGCGGTTTCCGGCCGATGGAGCTGATCATCGGCGGGCTCGTCGGCGTCATCGGCGTCAGCTACCTGATCGAGATGCTGATCGCCCCGATCGACTGGTCGGCCGCCGCCGCCGGTGCCGTCACCCCGGTTCTGCCGGATGCCGGCGCGCTGACCCTTGCGGTCGGCATCATCGGCGCCACCGTCATGCCGCACGCCGTCTATCTGCACTCCGGCCTCACCCAGCACCGCGTCCCGGTGCGCAACGAGGGCGAGCGCCGCAAGGTTCTGAAGTTCTCCAACATCGAAGTGGTGGCGGCGCTGGCCGTCGCCGGCCTCGTCAACATCGCCATGGTCATGATGGCCGCCTCGGCCTTCCACGCCGGCCACAGCGACGTCGCCGAGATCGAGACCGCCTATCACACCCTGACCCCGCTGCTCGGCGCCGCCGCGGCTGGCGTGTTCCTGGTGTCGCTGATCGCCTCCGGCATCTCCTCGTCGGTGGTGGGCACCATGGCCGGCCAGATGATCATGCAGGGCTTCGTCCGCATGGAGATCCCGGTGTTCGTCCGCCGCCTCGTCACCATGGTGCCGGCCTTCGCCGTGGTCGCCGCCGGCGTCAATGCCACCGACGCGCTGGTCATCAGCCAGGTGGTGCTGTCGCTGTCGCTGCCGGTGCCGATGATCGCGCTGGTGCTGCTCACCCGCCGGGCCGACATCATGGGCTCCTATGCCAATGGCCGGCTGACCGACGCCCTGGCGATCGCCGCCACCGTGCTGGTGCTGTCGCTCAACGCCGTGCTGGTGGCCGGCGCGCTGGGCCTGGAAATTCCCGGCCTCGCCGGCTGATCGGAGCGGCGCGCCGGGCCGCCGAGGCGGCCCGATTGCCCATTCCGAGGCGCTTTGTTCCTCAAAATGGGTCTAAGGAGCACGAGAAGCCCCTCTATCTACGAGACTTTCGGCTACCTCCGCGAATCGTGATGGTGGACTTCTTAACCTGTGAACGCACAATAAGCAGATTAGGGGTGTCAAGAAGAGTGGCGATCTCCGCCATTCCTGTCGTATAGTCTTGCGACGAGCCCTGCGAGTGCCGCGTTCCGATGTCCATGCCCGCCCGCCTCATTCCGAACCAGCCGGTTCCCCCGCTCAGGGTGAAGACCGTCGGCGGTCCGTGCTGGCGGCTGTGCGACCAGAAGCCTCAGCATTTCACGCTGGTCCTGTTCTATCGTGGCCTGCACTGCGGTTTCTGCAAAACGCAGCTCCAGGCCTACGAGGCGCGCTACGACGAGTTCCGCAAGCTCGGCGTCCGCGTGCTGGCCGTCTCCGCCGACGACCGCGAGCGTGCCGAGAGGACGGTGCGCGACTGGCACCTCGACGAGCTGACGGTCTGCTGGGGCCTGACCATCGATCAGGCGCGCGACTGGGGCCTTTATCTCAGCGAGGGCCGGGGCAAGTCCTATGACGGCATCGAGGAGCCGAACTGGTTCGTCGAGCCCGGCATGTTCTTCATCAAGCCCGACGGCCGCCTCTATGCCGGCTTCGTCCAGACGGTGCCGGTGGCCCAGCCGCGCATCGACGACGTGATCGCCGGCATTCGCTTCGCCATCGAAACCGCCTCCGAACCACCGGGCGGCGCCGATGAGGATGCCTGCCGCGGCGAAGATTGCGGTTGCGTGGAGCCGGTCAAGCTCGCCGTCTGCAAGGGCTGAAGCCGCGCCTTTCTCTCATGTCCAGTCGAACAGGCGCCCGAAAGCCGAGACTGCTTCCGGGCGGTTCTGTTTTCGGCGCGCAGACGGTCAGCGCAGTTCCACCGCGTAGTCCTCGACCGGCTTCACCGTCTTGATCAGACCGGCGTCCTTCATGAACTGCGAAAAGCGGGCATAGCGGCCGGCGTCGAGCGCGGCGGGGCGCTTGGCAAAGCGCGGCAGCGTGTCGGCCCAGGCGCGGCGGTTGAGCTCGTCATCGAGGTCGGGGTAGGCCTTGATGAACATCGCCCAGGCGTCGTCCGGGTGGTTGGTGAGGTAGATGGTCGCCTCCTCGACGGCGGCGAGGAACTCCGGCAGCCGCTTGTCGCCGACGAGATCCTTGCGCGTCACGTAGATCAGCTCGTCGTAAGCCGGCATGCCGTTCTCTTCCGGATAGAAGGCGAGGCCCTCGTGCCCTTCGATCTTCATCTGGTTGAGCTCGAAGTTGCGATAACCGCCGACCACTGCGTCGACCTGGCCGGCGAGCAGCGATGCCGACAGCGCGAAGTTGACATTGATCAGCTCGACGTCGCCGACGCCGAGACCGGCGGTCTTCAGGAACTGGCCGAGCATGGCATCCTCGAAGCCGGACACCGAATAGCCGATCTTGCGGCCCTTGAGATCGGCCAGCGACTTCACCGGGCCGTCCTTCAGGACGATCAGCGTGTTGAGCGGCGTCTCGATCAGCGTGCCGAAGCGCACCAGCGGCAGGCCGGCATCGACGTCGAGGTCGAGGCTCGGTTGGTAGTGCAGCGCCACGTCGGCCTGACCGGCGGCGACGAGGCGCGGCGGTGACGACGGGTCGGCCGGCGCGACGAGGTCGACATCGAGGCCGTGGGCGGAGAACATGCCCTTTTCCTTGGCGATCACCAACGGCGCATGATCGGGATTGACGAACCATTCGAGCATCACCGACAGCTTTTCGGCGGCCGACGCCGGGGTGGCGGCGAACATCAGGGCGGCGGCGAGGGCGGGAAGAAGGCGCATGACGGGTCCTTTCGAAGGTCAGTCTTTTTCGATCCAGGGGATGAGGCGAAGCGTCAGCCGGTCGACGGCGATCTTCAGAAGCAGCGTGGCGGCGGCGAGCACGCCGAGGGCGGCGAACAGGAGCGGCGTCTGCATGCGGGCATTGGCCTGCACCATCAGCAGGCCGAGGCCGCGCGAGGCGCCAACCCATTCGCCGATCACCGCGCCGATCGGCGCGTAGACGGCGGCGACGCGGATGCCGGTGACCAGCGCCGGCAGGGCGGCCGGCACGCGGATCAGCCGCAGCGTGCGGAAGGCGCCGGCGCCGTTGAGGCGGGCGAGGTCAAGGAAGTGCGGCGGCGTGCGGCGAAGGCCATCGGCGAAGGACGAGGCGACGGGGAAGAAGATCACCAACGTCGTCATCACCACCTTGGAGGCGAGGCCGAAGCCGAACCACAGCACCAGGAGTGGCGCCAGCGCGAACACCGGCAACGCCTGGCTGACGACCAGGAGCGGCGACAGCAGCCGGTTGGCGAGCGGTGAAGCGGAAACGGCGAGCCCGGCCAGAAGGCCGAAGGCGATGCCGGCGGCAAGGCCGAGCAGGGTTTCGATCAGCGTGATGCCGGCTTCCGTCAGAAGGCGCGAGCCATAGGCGCCATAGGCGGCGACCACGTCGCCCGGCGAGGGCAGGAGGAAGGCGGGGAGGGCGAGGCCCGTCGCCGCCACCTGCCACAAGACCAGCACGGCGCCGAACGACACCAGCGCCTGGATGGCGACGCCGCGACCGGCGGCAAGCATCGTCTTCGGCTGCATCTTCATCCCCATCGCACACCGCGCCCGGACGGGCGAATAGGCCAGCGGCGTTGGGGGAGACATGGCTGGATGTGCCGCGTGCGACGCGGCTTAGGCCATGAGGTTCCGTCCCTTCGCCGGTATGACCCGGATCAGGTTCGAAGGGTTCGATCCGCCTTGCGGATCATCTCAGCCCTCCCGGATGGAGGACACCCCTCGGAACGGCGACAGTTATGACCGCCCGGGACGCCGATGTCCAGAGCGTAGGGACGGACGGGTCGCGACGGCGGGATCGGAGAGGGGTCCCCGCGGGGTAGGAGACGGACAGGCGACATGGCCCCACCCGGGTGCGAGGGCGGCTTTCCGCCAATGGCGCGCGGCTGCCCCCAGGGCTCCGTAAAAGCCGAGCCGGAAAATGAAATTCCCCCTTGCGCTCTCCAAGGGGCTTCGCTATATCCGCCCCACGCTTTCAGAGCGTACCGCGCTCCCATCGTCTAGCGGTCCAGGACGTCGCCCTCTCACGGCGAAAACACCGGTTCGATTCCGGTTGGGAGTGCCAAAAAAACAATAGCTCAGCTCATTGCAGTCCGTTCGGCCATGATGACCGTCACGGGTGGCCGATGTCATTGTACGGCGCGTTGGTTGATGAGCCCAAGGTGATACACCTTATTTGCATATCGCTTTGTGGCGCCTTCACGCGTTCCCAGCTGGCTTGTTAGAAAGCGGCCTATTGGTCCCGATCTTGATGGTCTCAATCCCGGAGTCCTGCCTGGGAGAAGATGGCCGTTGCTGTGGTGCCTGCGGAATAGACATTCGCTGTTCAGCAAGGCCAGTGCGCTGTACGTATAGTGTGTCGAGAGCGCAGAAGTCTCTGATGAAGTCGAGAACCCCAACTGCGGACATGTTTGCCGGGTTGATATCTACCGTTGGGCAGTATTTTAGGTAAAGCCGCTCGGCATCGATCGTCCGTCCTGCGTACCCGACAGCCCAGCCTTCGAAAATACGTTTATCAATTGCGCTCAATGCAATAACTGTTATCTCTTCAAACCGTTTATCTTCAAAAAGCGAGTGTATCCTTTTCGAGACCTGATCTCGAGCGCCCTCTACAGCCTCCATCATGTATTTTTCGTTGAAGACGAGGCCACCGGTCAGTCCGGAGGCAGGGCTGTAGTCACTTGCAGCCGCTAGAATGCTTTTGATCGCTCCGGCGGACTCGCCGACTTTCATATTGGTACGGCCGTACAATACGAGGCGAGATAGCATGCTATAAAGCTCCAGTATATTTCTCTGGTCGCTTTAAAATTTAGATGGTGTTTGGCGTCACAATAATTAACGAAACGATCGTGTTGCTGAATCGAGAGGACTGTCTCCTTTTTTTGGTAAACGGTGCTTAAGTTGCCTGTGAAAACTGCTGATGGGTGCCTCAGGATGGAAATAATGTAGTGCTGCTACACTTACGGCTGATTGCCGAAGCTTGGTCGATTTCCACGGAGCCCGCAGGCGATTGGACAACCGTGAGCACAGAGCGGGCTGCCTCCCGAGGAATGACAGCCCCTCATTTATGAGACTTTAGCCCTCACGCCGCCGCGACATCCCTCAGGAACCGCTCCACCGTCTTGCGCAGGTCGCCCGAGCGGTCGGTGACCAGTTTCGAGGCGTCGAGAACGTCGGTGGCGCAGCGGAGGGTTTCGCCGACGCGGCCGGACACTTCGGTCATCGCCCGCACCACGTCCTTGGCGCCGTTGGCCGTTTCGGTGATGTTGTGGGAGATTTCCTGGGTGGCGAGGCCCTGCTGCTCCACGGCCGTGACGATGACCGTGGTGCTGTGGTCGATGTCGGTCATGATCTCCGTGATCTGGCGGATCGCCTCGACGGCCTCGGCGGTCGACGATTGGACGTTGGAGATCTGCTCGGAGATCTCGTCCGTCGCATGGGCGGTCTGGGAGGCGAGCGATTTCACTTCCGAAGCGACCACGGCGAAGCCTCTGCCGGCCTCGCCGGCCCGCGCCGCCTCGATGGCGGCGTTGAGCGCCAGGAGGTTGGTCTGGCCGGCGATGTCGGAGATCAGCTGAACCACCGTACCGATGCGCTCGACCGAGCTGACCAGCCCGTCGATCTTTTGGCTGGTGGAGGTGGCGGCGTCGGTGGCGCTGTGGACGATGTCCTTGGTCTGCGACACCTGGCGGGAGATCTCGCGCACCGAGGCCGACAGTTCCTCGGTGGCCGAGGCGACGGCGTCGACGGCGGCGGCCGCTTCCTCCGAGGCCGATGCCGCGCCGGTGGCCTGGCTCGACGTCGCATCGGCGATGCCGTTGAGGGCGTTCGCCGTGTTGGTCATGGCGCCGGCAGTGCTGACCACCGTGCCGAGGGATCCGGTGATCTCGCCCCGGAAGGTGTCGACCAGCGTGTCGACGCGCTCCTGGCGGTCGCGTTGCTTGCGGTTCTCCTGCTCCTGCTCGTCGCTCAGCTTCTTGCGTTCGATGATGGCGTCGCGGAAATAGGCGACGGCGTGCCGCATGGCGGCGATTTCCTTCAGTCCGCCGGATTGATCGAGGTAAACGTCGGTGTTGCCGGTCGCCAGGGTGCGCAACTCGCCGACGGCTTTGGCCAGCGGCGACAGGATGGAGCGCATGATGAGGATGGCGAGGACGGCCGCCACCACCAGAAGGACGACGCAGATGCCGGCGAGAATGGCCGTCAGGCGGAAGGTTCTGGCGTCGAGGTCGTCGACGTAGAGGCCGGTGCCGATCACATAGCCCCAGGGCTTGAACAGCTTGACGAAGGAGCGCTTCGGGAACAGCTTGGCGGCGTCCTCTCCGGGCTTGGACCACTGGTAGCTGTAGGCGGCTTCTTCGCCGCCCGCCGCCTTGATGGCCTCGTTCATGCCGACGAAGATGGCGATGCCGTCGTTGCCCCTGTAGTCGGTGAGGTCCTGGCCGTTCAGCTTGGGCACCGTGGGGTGCATGATCATGGTTGGGTGAAGATCGTGGACCCAGAAATAGCCGGTGCCGTCGTAGCGCATCGACTTGATGGCCGCGAGCGCCTGGGCCTTGGCGTCCTCTTCGGACAGCTCGCCCTTGGCGACCCGCTCCTGATAACCGTCGAAGATGCTGTAGGCGCTGTCGACCATGTTCTGCAGGCGGTGGTCGGTATCGGTGTAGAGGGTGGAACGGAACTGAACCACCGAGTAGACGGCGAGCAGGATGAAGCTGAGACAGAGAACGCCGACGATGGCGATCAGGCGGCCGCGTATGGTCTGCATGTCTGTGTCCTGAGAAGGATTTCCATTGCCGCCTGTTGTAAGTCAAAATTGAGAACATCGAGTAAATGAGAACCGGTGGTGGTAGAAATCGCCAAGTCAACGTGATCGATAGATCTGTTCAGATGGAATCCCTGATGATGTAAATCGCAGGTCTATTGTATGAATTGACTAGGCATCGCAGATGACGCCGCCGCTTTAATTGTTCTCAATGGTAAATACCTGGCCGCCTCGCGGTGTTTTCGCCGCCGGTTCCAGCGAATCCCGGAAGATAAGCCGGGGACAGGCTGCGCCGTGTGGGAAGGTCAAAAAGGCGCGCCTTTCTCCCATCGATCGTCATGCGGTGAGGACTGATGAACAGCGGCGCTTCGTCGTCCCTCCGCCCGATTACTCGCTACGGGTTTTGCGCGGGATGGTTGAGGAAAGACCTGCGGATTACTTTGCGCTCGTATCTCGTCAGCCGTCCTTTGTTTTGAAAACGGCCCGTGGACATGCCGATTTTCTGATGGTTATTGATGGCGTCTATGCAATCTCTGGTTCATGAAAATTTAAGTTCACGACGATATCTATATTTCAGGAGCTAGAAATGCGGAACACGGAACTCTATCGCCGCCAGACGCCGGAAAGCTCGGCCGTGCATGCGGCCCGGCTGGATCTGACGCGGCTGGGCGGCTCGGAAATCCAGGTCTGGGAAGGAACAGGGGTGTTCGGCATCTGCCGGTCGCTGTTCCTGCGCAGCCGGCTCGAGAACTGGATCAAGGCGAGCCGGACTGCCGGTGCGCCGCCACTGCTCAAAGACCTTTACGGTTTCGAGGAAGAAGCCCACCTCGACGACGCCATGCTGCTCCTGCAGCAGGACGACGACTTCATCTACGTCCATCAAGGCCCGCGCTCGGTCCTGGAGTACGGCAAGGTGTTCCGGGGCGCCCTCCTGTCGTCCATTCCCGGCAACATGAGCCTGTCCTTCCGCCATCACTACAATGCCGCTGCCGCCGACATGCGGCCGCGCTACCTGCAGTTCCGCACCGATTTCTCTGCTCGCCACGTCCGCTGGGAACGCATCGTGCTGCCGCTGGTCTCGGACGAGAAGCAGGCCTCCAAGTTTCTGCTGCTCTATTCGGAGCCGCTCGACGACAAGCTTGAGATCCTGCAAGCCGCCTTCGACAGGTCGGCCATCGGCATGGTTGCCGCCGCCAAGACCATCGGCGAGGAGAAAACCCTCGAAGATGCCGTCATCCTGCTTGCCAACAGCCGGGCGCGCTCGATGCTGGGAATGGATGACAACGCGCTTCCTGTGTCGACGGTGCGCGACCTCAGGGCCTGGGTTCAGGCCGTCAGGAAGTGGGAACAGATCGGCGAGCCCAAGACCACGCTGGGCAAGACGATCATCGGCTTCCGCGACAAGGAGAAGTCCAAGAATATCACTGTGGTGATCGAGCCGATCGATCACTACGTCGTCTTCCATTTCCTCGACTGATGCCCGTTCCGTTTGATCTGGACTCATCCAGCTCAAACGGGTTTCGGCCTGACCGGCCGGCGCCCGGTCGGGCGCTTCCGTTTCCGTCAGCTTCCGCCCGGAAGGGCGAAACCTGACGGAAGCGGTATGACGGCGCTCCGGACCCGGAAAGCAACGAACGCCGCGACGGGGGGCGTCGCGGCGTTCATGCGGGGTGGCTCGGTGGCCGCCGGGTGGAGGAATGCGGGGCGGACGACCGGGCCGGAAAGGTGCGGCGGACCCGGGAAGAGGCCGCCACACACCCGTCTCAATGGCTGGGTCAGGCCTTCGGCTTGGTGACGATGACGTTCCAGCTGCCGGGCACCAGCTTGGCGGTCAGCGTGTCCTTGTCGATGCTGACCGACTTGATCGGCGCCGGGGCCACGGTGTTCGGAGCGTCCTTGGTGTTCACCGCCTTCATGTTGGGGTGAGAGACCTGCAGCGCCTCGACCACTTCGCGCGTGCCGCCGAAGCCGCGCAGCTCGACCTTGAGGTCCATCGGCTCGGCGAGGTTGCGGTTGAGCGCGAAGATAACCACTTCGCCGGTGCTCTCGTCCTCGGTGACGGCGGAGATCAGGTAGGGCATCTCCTCGGCCGTCTTGCCGGCGAAGCTGCCGGAGGTGGCGAGCGTGCGCAGCACGCGGCCCTTGGCGTACTTTGCCGTCAGCGCGAACGGGTGGAAGATCGTCTGCCGCCAGGCCGGGCCCCCCTGCTCGGTCATGATCGGGCCGATGATGTTGACCAGCTGGGCAAGGCAGGCGCACTTCACGCGGTCGGAGTTGTTGAGCAGCGTGATCAGCGCGCCACCGATCAGCAGGGCGTCTTCGGTGTTGTAGACTTCCTCGATCAGCGGCGGATGCTCCGGCCAGCCGGGCTTGCGCAGGTCGTCATGGCCGCGCGCCTTGTACCAGACGTTCCACTCGTCGAGCGACAGCATGATGCGCTTCTGCGAGCGGCGGGTGGCCGCCACGGCGTCGGCGATCGCCACCACTTCCTTGATGAAATAGTCCAGCAGCTCGATGTTGCCGAGGAACTCCTCGGTCGAGTCGTGGGGATTCATGAAGTAGGTGTGCAGCGAGATGAAGTCGACGTGGTCGAAGCAGTGGTCGAGCACCTCGTATTCCCAGCGGGCGTAGGTGGCCATGTCGCGGTTCGACGAGCCGCAGGCGGCCAGCTCGATCGACGGGTCGACCCAGCGCATCACCTTGGCCGTCTCGTGGGCGGCGCGGCCGTATTCGGCCGCCGTCTTGGCGCCGATCTGCCAGGGGCCGTCCATCTCGTTGCCGAGGCACCAGAACTTGATGTCGTGCGGCTTCTCGTAGCCGTGGCTCTTGCGCAGCTCGGAAAGCTCGGTGCCGCCGGGATGGTTGCAATACTCGATGAAGCGGCGGGCATCGTCGATGCCGCGCGTGCCGAGGTTGACGCCGAACATCGGCTCGACGCCGACCTGGCGGGCCCAGTCGATGAACTCGTTGGTGCCGAAGGCGTTGGTCTCGGTGGAGAACCAGGCGAGGTCGAGGCGGGTCGGGCGCTGTTCCTTCGGGCCGACGCCGTCCTCCCAGTTGTAGCCGGAGAGGAAGTTGCCGCCGGGATAGCGGACGATGGTGACGCCGAGTTCCTTGGTGAGTTCGGCAACGTCCTGACGGAAGCCGTTCTCGTCGGCGGTGGGGTGGCCCGGCTCGAAGATGCCGGTGTAGACGCAGCGACCCATGTGCTCGACGAAGGTGCCGAACACGCGGCGGTCGAGATCGGAGATGGCAAAATCGGCGTCGACGATGAGACGAGCGGACGTCATGGGCTTTCAGCTTTCGGGTTTGGATGATCTCGGAATGGCGCGGTCCGAAGGCGGGAGAGTTCGCGATCTCCCGGTCGGGGTTCGGACGGCGCGTGTCGTCTGTTCGACCGGTGGGAGGTTCGGCCGGGCGACCAAGGCGGTGTCTGCCCGGCCGGAGTGATCCGGCCGGGCAGGTGGTGTCGGCTTACTTCGCGTTGGCGAGCAGCTCGTTGATGCGGGTCTCGGCGTCGGTCAGGGCCTGCTCGACGGACTTGTCGCCGCGGATGGCCGAACCGACTTCCTCGCCCTCGATGTCCTGGATCGAGAACTGACGCTTGACGGCGGACGGCAGCGCGGTGCCGTTGACGGCGAGCGAGGCGATGTCGCCGCGATGCGGCAGACCCTTGAACTGGTCGCCGTCGATGATCGACTTGCGGATCGGCAGGTGACCGGTGCGCGACCACTCGTAGTTGTTGTCCCAGAGGAACTTCATGAACTCGATCGCCGAGGCGCGCTGCGCTTCGGACAGATCCTGCTTCAGAAGCACCCAGCTATGACCGTCGGCCCAAACGCGCGGGCTGCCGGGGTAGATCTGCGGGAAGGCGGTCACGGCATAGCCGTTGGCCAGCGCGCCGTCCTTCTTGGCTTCCTGGTCGTAGGTGTCGATCAGCCAGGTACCGCAGATGAACACGCCGGCATCACCCGCCGCGAAGCTGGAGACCGAGGCCGCGTAGTCCTGGTTCTTGGTGGTCAGACCCTTCGAATAGAGGTCGGTCAAGAGCTGCAGGCCGTTCTTCGCCTCGGGCGAGGAGAAGTTGACCTTGTTCGGGTCGGCGAAGAAGTCGGCATTCTGCTGGTAGAGCAGCGTGTCGAAGGTGCGGGTGTAGAAGGCCGTCTCGTTGGCGAGCGTCCAGACGAAGTAAGGCTTGCCGGTCTTTTCCTTGAACTGCTCGGCCTGCTTCATCAGCTCGTCGGTGCTCTTCGGCAGGATCGGCTTGCCCGCCTCGTCGACGAGACCGGCCTGCTTGAAGAGGTTCATGTTGATGTGCCACAGCCAGGTGTGGGTGTCGAACGGCATGGCGTAGATCTTGCCGTCCTTGGTGACACCCTGGCGGGCGGCGTCGGTCATGTCGTTGACGTCGACGCCGGCCTTGGCGAAGTCCTCGTCGAGGGGCTCGAGCAGGCCGCGCGACGAATAGTCGGAGATGACGGCTTCATGCATGACCGAGATGACCGGCGGCTCGCCCGAACGGATGCGGGCGGTCAGCTGGTCGTAGCCAGGCCACTCGACGATTTCCGGCTTGACGACGGTGGTCTTGCTCTCGGCGTTGAACTTGTTGATCAGCGCGGTGATGATGCCGCACTCGCCGTTGGCCTTGGTCACGTCGGTGACGGTACCGTAGTCGGCTTCGCAGGCGCCGAAGAAGCGGGCGACAGAGATTTCGGTCTTGTCGGCCGCCAGGGCGGCGCTGGCGCCGGCCGTAAGGACCAGACCTGCCAGCAGGGCAGTAGTCAGCTTTCTCATTGGACCTCCTCCAATACGGCCGATCTCTTTGAAAAACCCTCGCGCTCGGCCGGATATGCGCTGGATTCCGCGTCGCTGAACCCCTCCTCCGGGGGTCAGTTGATCGCCGCGCCGGCGACGGCCCGGACGATGTATTTCTGGAAGAACAGGTAGACGATGAACACCGGCAGGCCCGCGAAGATCGCTTGCGCCATCAGGAAGCCGAGGCCTTCCGACTGGGCGAAGTTGGTCTGGGTCGAGGCCATGCCGACGGTGATGGTGAACATCTCCGGCTTGGTCGCCGAGATCAGCGGCCAGAGGTAGTCGTTCCAGGCACCGAGGAAGGAGAAGATGCCGAGCGTCGCCTGGGCCGGGATGGTCAGCGGCAGCAGCACCTTCCAGAAGATCTTGAAGCGCGAGGCGTTGTCGAGCATCGCCGCTTCGTCGATATCCTTGGGGATCGCCTTGAAGTACTGGGTCATCAGGAAGACGCCGAAGGCGCTCGACAGGCCCGGCAGGATGATCGCCGGATAGGTGTTGTGCATCTTCAGGTCGGAGAACATCTGGTGACGGGCGATGATCACCGCCTGCTCCGGCACGGCGAGGCCGAGCAGCACCAGCACGAACAGGATGTCGCGGCCCTTGAACTCGGCCCGGGCGAAGCCGTAGCCGGCGAGCGAGGACAGGATCAGAATGCCGGCGGTGACGCCGACCGACACCACGGCGCTGTTCCACAGCCAGCGGAACACACCCGACGACTGGAAGATGTCGGAGTAGTTCTTGAGCGTGTAGGGCGGGTGGAAGGCCGACGCCGTCGAGATCATCAGTTCCGAGTTCGGCTTGAACGACAGAAGAAGCGTCCAGGCGATCGGAAGCATCCAGATGACGGCGACGAGGACGACGGACAGAAGGATCAGCTTGTTGCCGATGCCGCGGCCGACGATGTGTTCACTGGCAGCCATGGCTTATTCCTCCACGCGCTTGCGAGATGCGAAGAACTGGGCGAGCGCTGCGACCGCCATGATCAGGAACAGGATTTCCGAGGCGGCGGCGGCGTAGCCGAGGTTCCATGAGCGGAAGCCCTGCTCGTAGATGAACAGAACGATCGGGCGCGATGCGTTGTTGGGACCGCCCTGGGTCAGCAACTGGGCCTGACCGAACAGCTGGAACTGGGCGACGATCTCGTAGATGACCACGACCAGCATGGTACGCCGGATCGAGGGCAGGGTGATCGACCAGAACGAGCGCCAACGGCTGGCGTTGTCGAGGGCGGCGGCCTCGTAGAGTTCGCCGGGGATCTGTTGCAACGCGGCGAGGAACAGCATCATCGGCAGGCCGATGATCCACCAGATGGTGGTGACGGCGATGGCCGGTAGCGCCAGCGACGCCGTGGTGATGAAGGCGACCGGCTCCAGACCGAACAGCTTCATGATGCTGGCGATGGCGCCGTTGCCGGGCATGTACATCATCTTCCAGATGATGGTGACGATGGTGACCGACAGCACCGAGGTGCCGAAGAAGATGGCGCGCAGGCTCGCCGAGGTGCGGTCGCTCCGGTTGAGGGCGAGCGCCAGGAGAAGACCGATCGCCACGAACACCGGAACGGTCATCAGCACGAACAGAACGGTGTTCCAGACGGTGCCGATGAAGATCTTGTCGTTGAACAGGCGATGATAGTTGGCCAGTCCGGCGAATTTCGACGTGTCGTCGAACATGTCGGACTCGAGCATCGACATCCAGATGCCCTTGAACAGCGGATAGACCAGCAGCACGACGTAGAACACCATGTAAGGTGCCACGAACAGCGCGTTGCTCCAGCGCGGGCCGATCGAGGCGCCCGTCGGGCGCTTGACCGCCGCGACCGCCTTGCTAGGCGATAGCGTGACGTCCGTCATATCAGCCTCCGTCACTGGCGTGCGTGATAGGCAAGGCCCGCGTCGTCGAAGAGGTGCGCGGTGGCGCCTTCGACCGCGAGGCGAACGGTATCGCCGGGCTGGACCTGGCTGATGCCCTTGTCCTCGGCGACCAGCGTGTTGCCGTCCGTCAGGCGGATGTGCAGATGGGTGCGATCGCCGAGGCGCTCGACCACCTCCACCTTGCCGGGAATCGCGCCGTCCGGCCGGACGTGGATCGCCTCGGCGCGGATGCCGACGCGCAGCGCGCCGCCAGCCGGGAGGGTGTTGACGGGAACGTCGGTGTCGACGATCGATCCGTCGCCGAGCGCGGCGGATGCGAGGCCGCCGCGCTCGCTGATGCTCACGGGCAGGAAGTTCATGGCCGGCGAGCCGACGAAGCGGGCGACGAACTCGGTGGCCGGACGACCGTAGATGTCCATCGGCGTGCCGACCTGCTCGACCTTGCGGGCGTTCATCACCACGATGCGGCTCGCCAGCGTCATCGCCTCGACCTGATCGTGGGTGACGAAGATGGTGGTGGCGCGCGTCTGCTGGTGCAGGCGGGCCAGCTCGACGCGGGTGCGGACGCGCAGCGCGGCATCGAGGTTGGAAAGCGGTTCGTCGAAGAGATAGGCCTTCGGATCCTTGACGAGGGCGCGGCCGATGGCGACGCGCTGGCGCTGGCCGCCGGACAACTGGCCCGGCTTGCGCTTGAGGAGATGGCCGATTTCCAGGATGCGGGCCGCTTCCTCGATGCGGCGGGCGATCTCGTTCTCGGGCGTGCCGATGTTCCTGAGACCAAATGCCAAGTTATCGAACACGGTCATGTGCGGGTAGAGTGCGTAGTGCTGGAACACCATGGCGACGCCGCGCGCCCCCGGGGGAAGGTGATCCACTCTTTCCCCGCCGATGCGGATTTCGCCGCCGTCGACCGATTCCAGCCCGGCGATCATGCGCAGAAGCGTCGATTTGCCGCAGCCCGACGGCCCGAGAAAGGCGATGAACTCGCCGGAGTGGATGGTCAGCGACAGCTCCGAGATGACCTCGACGGAGCCGAACCGCTTGGACACCGAATCCAGTTCGATGCTGCTCACCTGCATTCTCCTCCAGAAAACCAGTTTTCTTCTTATGGTATGATGATAAGATTGTACGGCGAGAGGGGGCCTTGTCAATCCTCGCGTTGGACATTTTTGGTGAGAAAAAGGTACAGGTAGAGCGCGCTTCCAGTGGAAGAGCGGGACTCCTCTGGTGCCGTTTTCCCGCCGGGGCCTCGACCGGACACGCTTTCCGAACGGGCGGCCAGCTCGCCGGACGGCCGGGTGTCCGCCCCGAGGTCCGGTGCCGGGCCGGGCGGATGGACGCTCGAATTGGTGTGGCTGAGCAGACGCGCTTCGATCGGGCCGCTTCGGCCTCCGTGGCGGATGCTCCGGGAAAGAGAAGTATGTTCGAGAGAGACTCCACCATCGGCACCATGAGTGCCCAGGTCGCGCGAATCATCGGCACGCGGATCGTCTCAGGCGAGTTCGGTCCCGGAGACTCCTTGCCGATCGAAGCCGAACTCTGCCAGGAATACGGTGTCAGCCGCTCGACGGTGCGCGAGGCGGTGAAGAACCTCGCGGCAAAACGGCTGATCGAGGTGGCGCCCAAGCTCGGCACGCGGGTGCTGCCGTTCGCCGACTGGAATCTCCTCGACCCCGACGTGCTGTCCTGGCGGCTGAGCGCCCAGTTCGACGAACGGATCATCGAGGATCTTTACGAGGTGCGCCAGTGCTTCGAGCCGCGCGCCTGCTACCTTGCCGCCCACTCCGGCACGGCCGAGGATCACGACCGCATCTGCCGGCGCTACGCCGACATGGTGTCGATGCTCGATCAGGCGCCGCTGGCCGCCGGCGCCGAGAGCGAGTTCCACCTCGCCATCATCGCGGCGACGCACAACGGCCTGTTCGTCACCATCGGCGGCGCGGTGAAGACAGCGCTCAAGGCCTCCTTCAGCCTGACCCAGAAGGATGCCAGCGGCACGCCGATCGATCTCGCACCCTACGAAGAGGTGCTGTCGGCCATCCTGGCGCGCGACGGCGGGCGGGCGGAGGCGGCGATGCGCCGGCTCCTGGACCTGTCGCGCCAGCGCGTTCTTGCGGCGGTCGCCCACAGTCGCGAGCGCGGCGGCCGCGGCTGGCGCTGAAATTCCACTCCACGAACCTCAAGCTCGCTCCGGTTGTCGAAAGCCGTGCTAGCTGCCTGACGGACGAGAACTTCAGACGATCCCCGCCAAACTGCCTAAAGCCCCAACCAGCCGACCGCCTTCCTCTCCGCTTCGTCCGCCGCATCGGCATAGCCGGCGTCGGCATAGCGGATGACGCCGATCGACGTGTCGTTGGTGAGCGACAGGTCGAGGCGGCGATCGGCGGCGTCGGTGCCGTCGGCGACCAGCGTCACGCCGGCCGAGGTCATGAAGCCGGCATAGCCGCCGCCGCCCGAATGGACGACCACGAGGTCGGCCATCGACGAACAGAGCGTCATGGCGTCGATGAGCGGCCAGTCGGCGATGGCGTCGGAGCCGTCCTTCATCTTCTCGGTCATGATGTTGGGGTGGGCCATGGCGCCGGCATCGAGATGATCGCGCGAGAAGGCGACCGGCCCCCTGAGCGTGCCGTCCCTCACCATGGCGTTGACGGCGAGCGCCAGTTCGGTGCGGGCGCCGTGGCCAAGCCAGGCGATGCGGGCCGGCAGGCCCTCGAAGGGCACGTTCTCGCGGGCGAGGCGAATCCAGTTGCCGACGATGTGGTCGTCGGGGAACAGCTCCAGCACCTTGTCATCGATCTTGCGGATGTCCTCGGGGTCGCCGCTGAGCGCCATCCAGCGGAACGGTCCGATGGCACGGGAGAACAGCGGCCGGAGATAGGCCTCGGTGAAGATCGGGATGTCGAAGGCGTTCGCTACCCCGCCGTCGCGGGCATGGGTGCGGATCAGGTTGCCGTTGTCGAACACCTCGGCGCCGGCCTTCTGGAAATCCAGCATGGCGGAGACGTGGACGGCGATGGCGGCGCGGCTCTCGGCCATCAGGCTGGCCGGGTCGGTCTTGCGCATGGCCCGCGCCTCGGCAAGCGTGCGGGTGTTGGGCACGTAGCCGTAGACGAGGTCGTGGGCGGCGGTCTGGTCGGTGACGACGTCGGGGATGATGCCGCGCCGGACGATCTCCGGATAGACGTCGGCGGCGTTGGCGACGAGGCCGACCGACAGCGCCCGGCCCTCCGCCTTGGCCGCCAGCACCATGTCGAGCGCCGCGTCGAGATCGGGGGCGACCACGTCGAGATAGCCGATCGCCTTGCGCTTCTCGGCCCTCTCCGGATCGACGTCGACGCAGAGGATGGCGGCGCCGGCCATGCGGCCGGCCAGCGGCTGCGAACCGCCCATGCCGCCGAGGCCGGCGGTCAGCACGAAACGGCCGGCGAGCGTGCCGCCGAATCGCTTCTCGGCGATGCGCATGAAGATTTCGTAGGTGCCCTGGATGACGCCCTGGCTGCCGATATACTGCCAGGCGCCGGCCGTCAGGCCGCCCCAGCAGATCAGGCCCTTTTCCTGAAGGTCGTAGAACACCTCGGCCTTTGCCCACTGGCCGACGATGTTGCAGTTGGCCATGATGACCAGCGGCGCTTGCGGGTGCGTCTTCAGAAGCCCGACCGGCTTGCCGGACTGGATCAGCAGCGTCTGGTCCTCGTCCATGGTCTTCAGCGTCTCGACGATCCTGTCGTGGGCGGCCCAGTTGCGGGCGGCGCGACCGAGCGAGGCGTAGACGATCAGGTTGTCGGGGTCTTCGCCGACCGACAGCACGTTTTCGAGGAGGCGCAGCAGCGCTTCCTGCCGCCAGCCCTTGGCGCGGAGCGTGGTGCCGCCGGGGGTGGGAAAGCGGGGATTGGCCATGGTCGTCTCCCCCCTCAGACCGATGCGCCGAGCGCGTAGCGGGCGATGTCGATGCCCATCGCCTTTTCCACCGGCGGATAGACGGTGGGATCGAGCACCGAGGACCCCAGGGGGATCAGCGTCTTCGGCACGTGCAGCACGAAGATGGTCATTCCCTCTTCGAGCTGGCCGACCGACAGCGGCTCGCCGTTGGTATTGAGCGTGGTGATGACGTCGGGGAAGGTGGCGATGCGCCGGCCGCCGGCATCGTCGACCGCCATGTACTCGTTCATGATGTGCAGCGTGGTCGCCCGCTTGCCGCTTTCGAGCGTCACCGTACCGATGTCGAAGGCTTCCTTGGTGTAGACCACCGCCTTTTTGGTGATGCGGCCCTCGGAGAGCAGCGCGCCGCCGGTGGTCTTCAGGATGGCATCGATCACCGCCGCGCCGCCCTTGTCCTCGGCGTCGAGGATGGCCTCGCCGAGGGCGAGCGCCAGGGAAATGCCGCCCAGCGCCGCGTTGGCCTTGACGTAGGCGGCGGTGACGGGCGCGCGGCAGGAGGCGATGAACCCGCCGGACATGTCGGAGGCGGTGCGCAGGATCGGCGATACCTTGGCGGTGGCGCCGCGCACGACCAGCTCGATGTAGCGATTGTCGGCGCGGTTGCCGCCGACGGCGGTCTGGATGGTCGGCGCGGGCGAACCGGCAAGGCCGATGGAGCCCATGTCGCCGGTCGGATGCGCCCGGATGTCGCCGACCGCGTCGACCACCTTGGCGCCGAGCGTCACCGCCGGCAGCCAGCCGTTCAGCGTCGACGAGCGGCCGTTCTGGCCGACCATGAAGCCGGCGATCTTCTTGCCGAGCGTCTCCTGCAGCAGTTGGGCGGCCTTGACGTAGTCGACGCCCTGCATCTCCCAGGGCGTGGTGCCGGCCGGCGCGCCGATGGCCGCCGCCGTAGCGACGATCGCCTCGGGGGCGAGTTCGTCGACCGAGACCAGCTCCGGCTTGCCCATGCGCACGGCGGCGCCGCCGAGCATGCGGCCATGGTCGACCCAGCCGCCGCCGCCGGCGGCGTAGACGGAGCCGCCGCGCACGGCGGCCTCGACGTCGCGGAGGGTGAGAATGCGGCCCATGGGTTCACTCCGTGTCTTGGCGCGCATCGAGGCGCCGGATGGTTTCGATCAGCACGTCGGTGCCGAGGGCGATGGCCTCGGCCTCCGCCCATTCGTCGGGGGAATGGCTGCGGCCGTCCCGGCAGGGGACGAACAGCATGGCGGCCGGCGCGATGCGCGCGAAGAACGCCATGTCGTGGCCGGCGCCGGAGGCCATGCGCCGGTGGGTGGCGCCCGCTGTGTCGGCGGCGGTTTCCATGAGTGACAGCAGCCCCGCGTCGGATGGCGTCGGCCAGTTGTCGGACACCCGGCGCGGCTCGGCGATCGCCACGCCGCGACGGCCGGCGATGTCGGCGACGAGGCCCGCGAGATCGGCGAGGAAGGCCTCCATGTCGGCGCGCCGTTCGGCGCGGGCGTCGATCAGCAGTCGGGCGGACGACGGCACCACGTTGGCGGCGCCGGGCAGGATGGAGAATTCGCCGACGGTGGCGGCGAAGTGGGCCTCGCCCAGCGACCGTTCGAGCGCCAGCCGTTCGATGGCGATCACCAGTTCGGCGGCGGCGACCAGCGCGTCGGCGCGGGTGGTCATCGGCGTGGTGCCGGCGTGGTCGGCCCGGCCGGCAACGGCGATCTCGACGCGGGTGATGCCGGCGATGGCCGTGACGATGCCGACGTCGAGCCGTCCGGCTTCCAGCACCGGCCCCTGCTCTATGTGCAGTTCGAGGAAGGCGGCGATGTCGGACCGCTTCGCCTCGGCAAGGCGGGCGGGATCGCCGCCGACGCCCCGGATGCCTTCGGCGAGGGTGAGGCTGTCGGCGGTGCGGACGAGCCAGTCTTCCGGCAGCACGCCGGCGATGGCCCGCGAGCCGACGCAGGAGACGCCGAAGATCGACACCTCCTCGGCGAGGCAGTCGACCACCTCGAAATCGTGGTCGAGTTCGATGCCGCGCTCCCGGAGGGCGCGGGCGATCTCCAGGCCGGCCACCACGCCGGCAATGCCGTCGAACCGGCCGCCGTCCGGCACCGTGTCGGAATGCGAGCCGACGGCGAGGACGCCTTTGCCGGGAACCCGCCCCGGCCGGCGTCCGATCATGTTGCCGGCGGTGTCGATGCGGACGTCGAGCCCGGCGTCCGCCATTGCCTTGGCCATGTAGGCTCGCCCGTCGAGGAAGCGCGGCGTGAAGGCGCGGCGCGTCCAGGGACGATCGGGATCGGTCAGCGCGGCCAGCGCGTCGATGTCGGCGGCGATGCGGTCGGCGCGGGCGAGACGGTTGGTCATGGCGAAATCGGCCGGGTGACTGGCGGGCGGACGAAGCGGCCACGGCCGGGCTCGGCCAGCACCTTGCCGCCGGCATAGACCTCATCGCCTCGATTGTAGGTGGCGGCGACGCGCCAGGGCAGGCGCATGCCGTTGTAGGGCGACCAGCCGACCACCGTGTTGCCGCTCGCGGCGGCGTCGTAGACGTAGGGCTCGGGCGTCATCACCACGATGTCGGCATCGCGGCCGACGGCGAGCGCGCCCTTGACGTGGTCGATGCGGAAATGGCGGGCCGGGTTCTCGGCCATCAGCTTCGCCGCCCAGGTCAGCGGCACGCCACGTTCGAGCGCGCCCTTGACGAACAGCGGGATCATCGCTTCGAGGCCGGGGGCGCCGGACGCGTTCTTCAGCATGTCCGGGTCGGTCTTGCGCTCCTCCGACCAGGCGACGTGGTCGGTGGACACCAGCCAGACGTTGCCGGCGGCGACGTGGCGCCACAGCGTCTCCACCTCGGCGCGCGGCCGGATCGGCGGGTTGATCTTGGCCCTGCCGCCGAGCCGGGCGACGTCGTGCTCCTCGTCGAGCGTCAGGTAGTGGATGCAGGCCTCGGCGGTGGCCATGTGGCCTTCGGCGCGATAGCGGGCGGCCAGCTCGTAGCCGCGCCCCACCGAGCAGTGGACGACGTGGGCGTCGCAGCCCGTGCTGGCGCCGATCTCGTAGATCTCGGCCATGGCCAGCGTTTCGGTGATCGGCGGGCGGGACAGGCCGTGGGCGCGCCAGTCGGTGATGCCGGCCGCCTTCACCTTGGCCATGTGCGCCTCGACCGCCTCGTGGTTCTCGTTGTGAACGCCGGCCACCAGTCCGTAAGGCGCGATGGCGGCGAAGGCGTCGTGGAGCATCTGCGGCGGGATGCGGGGAAAGCGCGTCGGGTGGGTGCCGAAGGTCGAGAACTTGAAGGCGGCAACGCCGGCCTCGATCATCTCGGCAATGCGGCTTGCTCCCTCGGCCGGGTCGATGGTGCCATGCAGGGCGAAGTCGACGCGCGCTTGGCTCTCGGCATGGGCGACCTTGCGCTTCACCGCGTCGGCGGAGTTGACCACGTCGCCCTCGTCATAGGGCATGTCGACGATGGTGGTGACGCCGCCGGCTGCCGCCGCCCGCGTCGACCAGACGAAGTCCTCCTGGCCCTTCTGGCTGAGCGAATGCACCTGGGCGTCGATGGCGCCGGGCAGGATCAGAGCGTCGCCGAGGTCGTGGCGGGTGCGGGCCGAGGGGGCGACGCCGCGGCCGATCATCGCCACCTTGCCGCCCGAAACGGCGACGAAGCCGCGCGGCACCAGCTCGTCCGGCAGAACCAGCGTGCCGGCGAGGACGAGGTCGAAATCGGACATGGCTCAGGTCTCCGTCTGCGGCCGGGCGCCGCGCCGCTTTGCCGCTTGGCGCGCCACGGCCTGAAAGCCGTCGGAAATCAGCACGGCCAGGACGCCGGTGATGACGCCGCCCTGGACGATGAAGGCGAGATTGTTGGACAACAGGCCGGCGACGATCACCTCGCCGAGCCCCTTGGCGGCCACCGTCGAGCCGATGGTCGCCGTGGCCAGGCCGATGACGGCCGACAGCCGGATGCCCTCGACGATCAGCGGCATGGCGAGCGGCAGCTCGACCTTCAGAAGGCGCTGGCGGTTCGTCATGCCCATGGCCGAGGCGGCCTCGACGACGGCCGGCGGCAGCGTCGACAGGCCGACCAGCGTGTTCTCGAAGATCGGCAGCAGGCCGTAGAGGAACAGCGCCATGCGGGTCGGCGCCTCGCCGAAGCCCATGGCTGGTACCGAAAGCGCCAGCACCGCCACCGGCGGGAAGGTCTGGCCGATGTTGACGACGGCGCGCGACAGGGCGAGGAACTCGGCGCCGGCCGGCCTCGTCACGAAGATGGCGAGCCCGACGGCGACCACGGCGGCGGCCAGCGTCGACACGGCGACGGTGAGCAGATGCGACAACGTCAGGTCGATCAGGCTGCCCTGATTGTAGATCGGCGGTGCGCCGTTGTTGGTCAGCGGCGCCAGCAGGCCGGCAAAGCGATCCGGCGCCGCGAGAAAGGTGATGAGCGTCAGGAAGACGATCAGCCGCAGGAGGGTGCCGGGGCGGATCATCTGGGCCGCGCCGCCCGGCCGGCAATGCTGTCGAGACTGACGCGGCCGATCGGCGCTCCGGCGGCGTCGACCACCGGCGCCGTCTTGCGGCCGGACCAGAGCAGCACGCCGAGGCCCTCGTAGAGGCTGGCATCGGCGGCAAGCGGTGCACCGTCCGCCTCGCCGGGTTCGACCGCCGCACCGACCGTGCCGAGCGTCAGGTAATGGAAGGGGCGGTCGAGGGAGCCGATCAGGTCGTCGACGAAGGCATCGGCCGGTCGGGCCAGAATGTCGGCGGCCGGCGCATATTGCTTGAGGCGGCCACCGTCCATGACGGCGATGCGGTCGCCGAGATGGACCGCCTCGGCCATGTCGTGGGTGACCAGCAGTATGGTGGTGCCGGTGCGCCGCTGGATGGCCTTGAGGTCGGACTGCGCCTTGGCGCGGATGATCGGATCGAGGGCCCCGAACGGCTCGTCCATCAGCAGGAGGGCGGGCTTGGCCGCCAGCGCGCGGGCGACGCCGACGCGCTGCTGCTGGCCGCCGGACAGTTCGTGCGGATAGCGGCCGGCGAACTGGGCGTGATCGAGCTGGAACAGCTCCATCAGTTCCTCGACGCGGGCGGCCACCGTCTTGCGGTCCCAGCCGAGCAGCATCGGCACGGTGGCGATGTTGCGGGCGACGGTCCAGTGCGGAAACAGGCCGTGGTTCTGGATGGCGTAGCCGATCGAGCGCCGGAGTTCGTGCGCCGGCATCATCGACACGTCGTTGCCTTCGATGAAGACGCGGCCCTCGGTCGGCTCGATCAGCCGGTTGACCATGCGCAAGAGCGTCGACTTGCCCGAGCCGGAGGTGCCGACGATGACGGTGATCGTGCCGGACTCGATCTCCATGTGGACGTCGTTGACGACGGGGATGTCGCCATAGACCTTGGTGAGATGGCTGAGTTCGATCATGCCTTACCCTTGCCGGAAATCTCGATGACGGCGTCGAGCACGACGGCGGCGGCGAAAGCCAGCGCCACCGGCGGCAGCGCGCCGAGCAGGATGAGGTCGGTGGCCGTCTGGCCTAGCCCCTGGAACAGGAAGACGCCGAAGCCGCCGCCGCCGATCAGCGCCGCCACCGTGGCAAGGCCGATGTTCTGGACGAGGACGATGCGGATGCCGGTGAGAACGACCGGCAGCGCCAGCGGCATTTCCACCTGGAGGAGGCGCTGCCGGTCGGTGAGCCCCATGCCGCGCGCGGCGTCGACCACGGCGCGCGACACCCCGGACAGGCCGACCACGGTGTTGGCGACCATCGGCAGCAGCGAATAGAGGAACAGCGCCAGGAAGGCCGGCGCCGTGCCGATGCCGCGAATGCCGATGGCATGCGCGCCCGGCACGTTGGCGGCGATCCAGCCGAGCGGGGCGATCAGGATGCCGAACAGCGCCATCGACGGAATGGTCTGGATGATGTTGAGGACGTTGATCATCGGGTCGCGGACGGCGCGGACCTGATAGGCGAGGACGCCGAGCGGCAGACCGATGGCGACGGCGGCGGCCAGCGAGCCGGCGGCGAGCACCACGTGGTTGATCGCCTCGCGCCAGAACACGTCGGCGCGGTTGCGGTATTCGGCGATGAGCGACAGGTGGCTCCAGGCGCCGGAGGCGAGCAGGGCGACGATCAGCGCCGCCGTGGCGACCAGCGCGACCAGCCGGCCGACTGGGCCGAGCTTCAGCCGCACCATGGCGTCGGTGACCAGCATGGCGGTGGCGAACACCCCGACCCAGAAGCCGCTGGCCGGCGCGATGCGGGCATAGGGGTTGTCGGTCGGCGTCAGGTGCGTGCCGGCGGCGCCGACGCTGAGGGCGAGGGCGCCGATGGCCAGCGCGCCGAGGACGAGGCGGAACACCGGGCTGCGGCTCGCCACGGCCGTGACCAGCGCGGCGACGAGAACGGCGGTGACCGCGGCGGCCTCCATCGGCGGCAGCGCGTCGAACAGCCGGAGGCCGGTTCCCGAGGCGATGCGGGTCGCCCGGAAGGTGGCAAAGGGCAGTGCCAGCGTCACGGCCACCAGGATGGCGATGACGACGCCGAGACGGTCGACCCGCGGCGCGGCGGCTCCGTCCGTTCCGGCATCTGAAAGCGTCGTCATGGCAATCCTTCGGCTGGGAAAGGCGGAGGGGCAGAACCCCTCCGCGTCAGGCTGTTACTTGAGGAAGCCCTTGGTCTTCAGATAGTCCTCGGCAACCGCCTTGGCCGGCTCGCCGCCGATCTGGACGCGGGCGTTGAGGTCCTGCAGCGTCACAAGGTCGAGGCTTTCGAAGATCGGCTTCAGCGTGTCGGCGATCGTCGGGTTGGCCTTCAGCACCTCTTCGCGGACGATGGCGGTCGGCTGGTAGACCGGCTGCACCGCCTTGTCGTCGTCGAGCACTAGGAGGCCCGAGGGGGCGATGGCGCCGTCCGTGCCGTAGACCATGGCGGCATTGGCGCCGTTGGTCTGGTCGGCCGCCGCCTTGATGGTGGCCGCCGTGTCGCCGCCGGACAGCACGATCAGCTGCTCGGGCGTCAGCTTGAAGCCGTAGGTGGTCTGGAACGAGGGCAACGCGGAGGCCGAATTGACGAACTCGGCCGAGCCGGCCAGCTTCACTTCGCCGCCCTTGGCGACCCAGGCACCGAAATCGCTGAGCGACTTGACGCCGGCCTTGTCGGCCACGTCCTTGCGCAGGGCGATGGCCCAGGTGTTGTTGGCCGGCGACGGCGTCAGCCAGACGATCTTGTTGGCGTCGTAGTCGAGCTTCTTGGCTTCCTCGTAGGCCTTGGCGGCATCCTTCCACAGCGGATCGTCGGCCTTGTTGAAGAAGAAGGCGGCGTTGCCGGTGTACTCGGGATAGATGTCGATCTCGCCGGCGGTGATCGCCTGGCGCACCACCGGCGTTCCGCCGAGCTGGATGCGGTCCTCGACCTCGATGCCGGAATTCTGAAGCGCGAGCAGGATGATGTTGCCGAGGACACCGCCCTCGGTGTCGATCTTCGAGGACACCACGACCTTGGCGTCGGCGGTGCCGGCGAGAAGGCCAAGGGCAAGCACGGCGGTAGCGTATTTCAACTGGGTCATGACTGTTCTCCTGGCAGGTAGCGGGTAATCCCGTTCTATTTTTTCAGTCTTCACCGGCCATTGAGAGGCACGGCATTCTCAGGCGCTGTCGAAAATAGCAAAAAAATTGTCGAATCCTGGCAGTGGCGCCGCCTTCCCCAACTCGGCGATCCGCGCCGTGGAAGCGAGGTCGGCGGCGATCGCCTCGATCTCGCGCGACAGCGGGCGGTCTCGGTCGTGCGGCGCTGCGAAGCGGCGAACGGTGGCATGGACGCGGCCGGCGAGGCCCTCGGGCCGGAGGCCGGCCACGTCGAAGGCGGCGGCGGCGATCAACGCTTCCAGCGCGGCCAGCATGTCGAGCGCGTCGAGCGCACCCGACAGGTTCTCCACGGCCAGCGGCAGGAAGGTCGCCTCGTCCTCCAAACCGTCGGCCACCACGACCGGTTCCGTCGAAACCGGTATGGCGAGATGGCGGACGCGGGCGAACAGTTCGGCGGCGAGCTTCAGCACCGGCCCGAAGCCGGTCCTCGTCGTGCCGGGCGCCACCAGATTGACCGGCAAGCCGATCAGGCGGCCGTTGGCGATCAGGATGCAGCGGTTCATGGCGTTGCGCGCCAGATGGGCTAGCGCCAGCGTTGTGCCCTCGACGGCGAGCGTCAGGTCGAGCGGCAGCGAACCGCCGGACGACAGGACGGCGCCATCGACGACCACGGGGTTGTCGTCGTTCTTGGCGGTGTCGGCGACAGCTGCGCGGCCGGTGGCCTCGACGGCGTCGATGGCGGCGGCAAACACTTGCGGCATCATGCGCAGGCTGAGCGGATCGTGGACGCGATTGCCGGGCGGGATGGCCGCTTCCGTGCGGGCGGTGTCGATCCAGTGGCCGATCTCCGCCTGACGCGGCGTGCCGAGAACGGTGGCGGCCAGTGCCGGCGCCGGCAGGGAGCCGGCAGCCGAGGCGGCGGTGAGGCCGGTGGCCATCAGCGTGCGCAGCGTGCCGGCGGCGCGGCCGATGGCGGAGGCGGCAAGTGCCACGCCGGCGGCGTTGGAGCTCAGGGCGGCCAGACTGTCCTTCACGCCGCACTCGAAGGAACCAAGGCCGGCCCGGGCGATCGCTTCGCGCGCGGGCATCGTCTCACCGGCCAATAGGACCTCGCCTTCGCCGGCCAACGCGGCTCCCACCTGTCCCATCAGGCCGATGTCGCCGGTCCCCATGGAGCCGACCGGCCGCAGCACCGGCGTCAGGCCGGCGTTGAGCCAGGCGACCAGCTGGCGGGCGAGGGCCGGCGTCGAACCGGTGTGACCGGCGAGCATGGTGTTGGCGCGGATCGCCATGGCAAGACGGGTGACCGGGATGGGCAGCGGCGTGCCGATGCCGAACGAATGGGCGATGACGAGGTCGGCGTTGAAGCGGGCAAGGTCCTGCGGCGACGGCGTCCAATCCTTCATGGCCCCGACGCCAGTGTTGGCGCCGTAGACGAGCGCTCCGGAGGCAAGCGCCGCCTCGAAGGCCGCACGGGCGGCGGCGGCGGCGGCCAGGGCCGCCTCGTCGATCACCACGACGTCGGTTCCGGCCGACAGACGCCTCAGGGCGGTGAAATGCAGCGGCTTGCCATCGAGCACGACGGCGCCCATTCCCGCCGCCACGGCTTCCAGGACGGCGAGGCCCGTCGACGTTTCGTCTGCGAAATCGGGGGAGGACAATTCTGACACTCTCGTCACCTTTTCGTCGGCCAGCATAGGTCAAGGTTGCGAGGGAAGGGATATCCCTTTATCTGAACGGCCTATGCCTAGCGTCTGTCGCTGCCTCTGAGTTGGTCAAATCCCGCGGATCTGCCTCATATGGATACAGCAGCACTCATCATTTGCGATAGCGTTTTGCGCGCCGCCTCGCTCCGGGGCGCGGCGCGGACGCTGGACCGGCCGACCGGCAGCGTGGCGGCGGCCTTTCGCCGGGTGGAAGCGGCCCTGGCCGTCGATCTGGCCTTTGCCGCCGGCTCCAGCCTGACCTTCACCTTCGAGGCGCGCCGCATCGGGCGCGATCTGGCGCAGATCGCCGACCTCGCCGTGGCGATATGGGGTGACGATCAGGCGGAAAGCGGCCGGCAGTGGGCGGCGGCCCGGCCGTTGTCGCTCCTGGCGCTGCAACATTTCGTCGACGCGCTTGCCGCCGGCAGCATTCGCACGGCGGCCCGGCGCATCGGCGTCGGCCAGCCGCAGCTGTCGCGCCAGCTCGCCCGCCTCGAGGAGAAGCTCGGAACCCGGCTGCTTGACCGGAATGCCGGCGGCTGCCGGCCGACGCCGGCCGGAGAGCGGGTCGCCGCGCTCGCTTCCGAGCTTCTCGGCCGCTGGACCCTGCTGACCAGCACGTCGGCCCGCGACTTTCGCCGTCAGGTCGCCACGCTCCGGCTCGGCGCCATCGTGCCGCTCGGCCATGAAAGCCAGATCGCCCACATGCTGGCCGATCTCGTCGCCGCTTGGCGGCAGCCGGGTCGGCGCAGCCACCTGATGCTGAAGAGTTCGACCGCCGAGGATCTGATCTCCGAGCTGAAGGCCGGGCGACTCGACTTCGCGCTGGTCGACATGCTGGTATCCGGCCCCGACTTCGACAGCGTCGAGATCGGCCGCTCGCGCCTCGCCGTGGTCGGGGCGGCGGGCTTCCGGACTCGCTCGCCCGATCCGGTGGAAGCGCTGCGCCGCGAACCTGTGGCGGTGCCGACCGCCCGCTCCGGTCTCAGGCGCGCCGTGCGGGACCTCCTGGAGGCGGGCGGCGAACGCAGCGACCAGACACCGGCCAACTTCACCGAGATCGACTCGATCCCCGTCATCATCAACCTGGTGCGCGAGCACGGCTATCTCAGCGTGCTGCCCAAGGTGTCGGTCGATGGCGTCATCGGCGGGGTCGACGCGGTGGAGCTGCCCGCCGCCTTCGACCTGCCGGTCTGCCTTGTCTGGATGAAGGCACGCGACCTTGGGCAGGCCGCCGCCGAGATCATCCGCGACATTCGCGCTTGACTCAGGACGGCATCAGGCGGCGGATATCTCTTCCTTGCCGCCCGCTTCGGCGTAATAGCGGCCGATGCGCTCCACCTCGTTCTTCGAACCGAGGATGACGCCGGTGCGCTGGTGCAGCCGCTCGGGCGCGATGTCGAGGATGCGCTCGTCTCCGGAGATCGCCCGGCCGCCGGCCTGCTCGACGATGAAGGCCATCGGGTTGGCTTCATAAAGAAGACGCAGGTGACCGCCCCTCTGCGCGTTGTCGCTGTCCACCGGATACATGAACACGCCGCCGCGCATCAGGATGCGATGCACCTCGGCCACCATCGAGGCGATCCAGCGGGTGTTGAAGCTCCTGCCGCGCGGCCCTTCCGGCCCGGCGATGCATTCGCGGACATAGCGGCGAATCGGCGCCGGCCAGTGGCGCTCGCGCGAGGCGTTGATGGCATATTCGCCGGTGTCCTCGGGAATGCGCATGTCGGGGTGGGTAAGGACGAAGACGCCGATGTTGTGGTCGAGCGTGAAGCCGTTGACGCCGTGGCCGGAGGTCAGCACCATCATGGTCGACGAGCCATAGATGGTATAGCCGGCGGCCACCTGTTTGACGCCGGGCTGCAGGTAGACGTTCTCGTCGGCGGGGTCGGCGCCCTCGGGCAGGCGCAGGATCGAGAAGATGCTGCCGACGGCCACGTTGACGCCGATGTTGGACGAGCCGTCGAGCGGATCGAACAGCAGCAGATAGCGGCCATCGGAGCCGCGCGAGATATAGGCGTCCTCCAGTTCCTCGGAGGCGACACCGGCCCAGTTGCCGCTCTGGTCGGTCATGTAGAGGAAGATGTCGTTGGCGAGAACGTCGAGCTCCTTCTGCTCCTCGCCCTGCACGTTGCGCGAACCGGCATAGCCCATGGTGCCGGCCATGGCGCCGCGGTTCACCTCGTTGGAGATCGTCTTGCAGGTGGTGCAGATGTCGGTCATCAGCGCGGTGAACACGCCGCTGCCGCCGAGGCGCCGCTGCTCCTGCACCAGAAAGAGCGGCAGTGTGATGCGTCGATAGGTCATGGTCTCTCCCGAGAGGAGGTGGGGATGATCGCCTTTGCCGCTTTGCGAGGCTAATGCGCACAAAACGAGCTGTCTTTATTGGCTTTCGCCTCGAATAAAATCATCCTGTCAAAGCATATTCCGATTTCGTTCGGTGAGTTGTCTAAGGTTATGTCGGCAATGATAGTCGCGGTGGGTGCGCTCAAAAACTATTCGTTTGGCGAGTTTAACGTTAAAACTGGATTTGCATGGCACATATACGGAAAATGGATGGCTCGTCTACATGGGTGTCCTTGACGCGCCGATATGAAGGCGACGTGGCGCGAGAGCGGGCTTCCAATCGCACGCCGGGGCGTTATGCTTCCGGCTTTCCGCATCCGGGAGCCTTTCATGCTCGTTCTCGACGCCAATGCCACCGCGTCCGCCCTCGACTACTCGGCGCTGATCGCCGGGCTGCGCGAGATGTTCGCGGCCGGCGTGACGGCGCCGCTGCGCCACGCCCATGGTCTGCCGCGCTCCGGTGAGCCGGATGCCACGCTGCTCGTGATGCCGGCCTGGATGGGCGACGGCAGCCACGGCGGCGTCAAGATCGTCAACGTCGTGCCGGGCAACGCCAAACGCGGTCTTGCGGCGGTGACGGCGAGCTATCTGCTGTTCGACGAAACGACCGGCGCCCACATGGCGCTGATGGATGGCGCGACGCTGACGGGGCGGCGCACGGCGGCCGCCTCGGCGCTCGCCGCGTCCTATCTGGCGCGGCCCGATGCCCGCACGCTTCTTGTGGTCGGGGCAGGCCACATCGGATCGGAGATGCCCGATGCCTACCGCGCGGCGTTGTCCATCGAGCGCGTGCTCGTCTGGAACCCGACGCCGGCGAGGGCCGAGCGGCTGGTGCGCCGCCTGCGGGACAAGGGCATTGCGGCCGACGTGCGCGGCGATCTCGAAGCGGCCGTCGGCGAGGCGGATGTCATCTCCTGCGCCACATTGTCCCGGTCGCCATTGATCCGAGGCGACTGGTTACGCCCCGGCCAGCACCTCGATCTCGTCGGCTCCTTCACCCCGGACATGCGCGAGGCCGACGATGACGCCGTGGCGCGCGGCCGGGTGTTCGTCGACGGGCCGGCGGCGGCGATCGAATCGGGCGACATCAAGGGGCCGATGGCATCGGGCGCGCTGAAGGAGATTGCCGGCACGCTCTACGATCTTTGCGGGGGGCGTGTCGAAGGGCGGCGGTCAGCGGCGGAGATAACGGTCTTCAAGTCGGTCGGACTCGCCGTCGAAGACCTGGCCGCCGCCCGCGTCGCGCTCGCGGCGCGGCGGCAGGAGTGAGGTGTCGCCGAACAGCCCGCCGGCCGACTTCAGGTCGACCACCGCCTTGACCGGCAGGTGGTCCGACGCACGCCGGGCGACCGGGCTGTCATGCACGCCGAATTCCGCGACCAGTCCGTCGGGCCAGCCGAAGATGCGGTCGAGCGGGAAGACCGGTCGGCGCGAGGGAAAGCTCGGTACGGCGTTGGCCGTCTGGAACAGGGGCGACAGCCGTTCCAGCGGCGAGTTGACCCGGCCGGGCCGCCATTCGTTGAAATCGCCGCACAAGAGCGTCGGCATCGCCTCGCGCGCTTCGAGGTGCGAGCGCAGGCGCTCCATCTGCAGGCGCCGAGTACGGCTCAACAGGCCGAGATGGGCGGCAACGACGCGCAGCGGTCGGCCGCCGATGTCGAACTCAGCCAGCACGGCGCCGCGCGGTTCGGCGTGCGGCAGGTGGAGTCGCTCGGCCCTGATGATGGTGCCGCGCCGGTAGAACAGGGCATTGCCGTGCCAGCCATGGCTCATCGGCCGGGCTGCCAGCGGCACCAGGGTGAGGCCGGTTTCCCGCTCCAACGTGGCAAGGTTGAGCCGGCCTTTGCGGTCGCCCAGGCGACGGTCGCATTCCTGCAGCGCGATGATGTCGGCGTCGATCTCGGCGATCACCGAAATCGTGCGGGCCGGATCGTAGGTGCCGTCGTTGCCGATGCCCTTGTGAATATTGTAGCTGGCGACGCGGACGAGATCGCAGCCGTCGCAGGCCGGCGCCGCCGTGGCGGCATCGGGCGCCCGGCCGAGCCGGATGAAGCGGCCAACGCTGTCAAGCAGGCGGGAAAGGCTGGCAAACTGCCCGGGCATGGTGTTCGAGCCTCTTCGTCCGACGTCGGGAGCCGGCACTGGAGTTCTGGACGTCGGTTCCCGTCCTCCATGCGATAACAGCGGAATGGCGGCGAGAAAAGGGCGGGGACGACGAAACCGTAGGGCCGGCGCGGAACCGCCTCCTTGGGATTTGGTTGTCTCCGCGTGCGTGTCGCTCCTCGCCGCACGGGCCGGGGTCCGATCCCCGCGTCGACGAGGGCGTCCTACGTTCGCAACACGAGGTGACCATGAGCGGTTCCACTGCGTCGCGCCTTTTCTCGCAATTTGCCTCCGCCATCTCCGAACTGTCCGGCCGGCCGGCGACCTTCGCCCTCGCCGTGGGCATGGTCGTCGTCTGGGCGATCTCCGGGCCTTTCTTCGGCTTTTCCGAAACCTGGCAGCTCGTCATCAACACCTCGACCACCATCGTCACCTTCCTGATGGTGTTCGTTCTCCAGAACTCCCAGAACCGCGACGGCAAGGCCCTGCAGGCGAAGATCGACGAGTTGATCCTGACGTCGAAGGCGCAGAACAAGTTCGTCGGCATCGAGAAGCTGGACGAGGACGAAATTCGCGAGGTCAGCCAGGCCCTGGCCGAGAAGGCGGAGGCGCTGGACGACATGGCCGACAAGGCTGAGGACCTCGAGGAGGTGGCCGAACAGAACAGGGAAAGCCGTTAGCCGGATTGCCTCTGCCGGCCGCCATCTTCGTCCTCGCAAAAACAGCTGTCTCCCCCCGAAAAGTCGGTCATGGCGCAATTGACATCTGCGAGGTCGATACGTATGGTCCGCCCGAATTCGGGCAAGGGGGCTCTGCCCTCCTGGCATCGGGATTGATGACGTCGGGCATCGCCCCGTCGGCGGCGCGTCTTCTGACGCTGACGCCGTGGCGGCATGTCGGCAAGGATGGACCAAATGAAGATCAAGAACTCTCTCCGGGCCCTCATGACCCGCGACCGCAACAATCGCATGGTCCGTCGCAAGGGCCGTATCTACATCATCAACAAGAAGAATCCGCGCTACAAGGCCCGTCAGGGCTGATTGAGGGCGGGCGCTTGGCCCGCCTCGGCGCCAGGATGCACTCGACGATCGCTGCCCGGGAAGGTACCTTCCCGGGTATGCGTGTTTTTGTGCCCTTCGCTTTGCTGTTCATGATCGCTGCCGGATCGGCTTTCGCCGAAGACGGTTTGCCGCCGCCCGCCGCCAGCGGGCGCGAACGGCTGACCTCGGTCGTTCCGGCCGACAGGACCGCCGAGCTGGACGGTCTGTTCACCCGCCTCGCCGCTGCCCGCGATCGCAAGGAGGCGGCCGGCATCGAGACCGACATCCGGAACCGCTGGGCCGAGAGCGGCAGCGCCACCTGCGATCTCATGCTGTCGTGGACCCAGAAGGCGGTGGCGGCCGGTGACGCCGCCGGCGCGCTCGATATTCTCGACGAACTGACGGTGCGGCAGCCGGCCCTCGCCGAAGCTTACTATCGGCGCGGCACCCTGCATCTTCTGGCTGGCCGTCTGTCGCCGGCGCTCGGCGACTTCCAGACCGTGCTGCGCATCGAGCCGCGCCATTTCATGGCAATGAAGGATCTGGCCGTACTGCTCGAAGACATCGGCCAGCACGAGCGGGCCCTTGAGGTGTTGCGCCGCCTTCAGGCGATCGATCCGCATTTCGACGGCCTCGACGAGGCCATCGAGGCCATCGTGGCCGGCAGCCATGGCCGCGACATCTGAGTCCTGCAGATCCTCTCCGCTGGCGAGGCCGCGCTGCTGAGGGTCGGCATTTATTGCGGACATCGCTCCTCTATTTCACTTGGAGCTGGCCGGCGCGGCGTCGTCGCGGCCGATGCAGGCCGGTCATTTGATGGGCATCCGCCAACTTGGCAAGACTCGATTATAAAAGCTCACAATCGAGATATATCGTAATCGGTAATTTTCGATTTCTTGCGATTCATCGCACCGATGGTGCAAAATGACTTGCGCGTGCAGGTTGCTATCTCTTTATTTTCTCTCCTTTCAGAGGGTTAGCTGTCTGCGCCTCGAGCGTCTCGGGAAGCGGAATCGCTCGACTTATTCGTGTAACTGGTCAATGCCTGCAGGGCCAAATGGCAGGAATGTCCATGTAAGCGGTAAAATCCTATTGACGCCCGCCTCGAATCCGATAACATTCGCTAAAAATCGAAACCAAACGCTTGTTCTTGGGTTTGGCTCGCTCGAACAATAATAACTTCGGACCGTGAAATATTAATCGGACCTGTATTTCCGGTGCGTCAATGCAGCTGGAGACATTGCATGTCTACTGGTGGGTCGTGGCCTATTTCATCTGATATCGACAGGATCGACATGGTCCGCGCCCGGGCTCTGAGCATTCGCCGCAGCGCCTTCACGATGGTGCACGAGGCCCGGCTCGGCCATCCCGGCGGCGACTTCTCGGCAGCCGACATCCTGGCGACGCTGTACTTCGGCGTCATGCGCTACGATCCCAACGAGCCGCGCCATCCGGACCGCGACCGGTTCATCATGAGCA